>JAFDYE010000218.1 GCA_018267585.1 Bacteroidota bacterium | reverse complement strand
TGGTTCGACCGGCGGCGCCTATAGTGTCCTTGTTTATGACGGTGGTGGCAGGTGTATGGATAGGGTCTCCGGGACGGCTTCGCCAGGTGTCAACAGGCTGGATCTTGGTGTAGGCAGATATGCCGCTGGTATCTACACGATTATCCTGGTGGACAAGGAGGGCAGAAGGATGATCAAACTAACGAAAGAGTAGGTCCGGTTGGCGGAAGGAGCCGACCGATAGGTAAGTGCCGCCAAAATCGACAAAGATCCGGTGGAGATTTGTTGTATGAAAAATGTATTGGTTGGGCTACTGCTGGCCGTCGCGGCCGCGGGATGTCATAAGAACGGAGTGGACGGTCCGACGCCCCCCGCTAAGAACGGGTGGGTCGTGACTACGATCGCCGGCGATGGTACGGAAGGGTCGGCGGATGGCCCGGTCAAGCTGGCAAAGTTTCATGCCCCGATAGATGTTGCGGTTGCGCCGGATGGATCGGTGTATGTCGCGGATTATCTCAGCCATCGCATCCGGAAGATAGCCAATGGACAGGTGTCGACGCTGGCGGGTAGCGACAGCAGCGGCATCGTCAATGGAGTGGGGGGACTGGCGCGTTTTAGGAATCCATACCGCGTTACGGTAGACCCGGATGGCAATTGTTATGTGCTGGACGAAGTCGATGCACGTATCCGGAAGGTAACACCTGCGGGTGTGGTGACAACCTATGCGGGGCTGGCGCAGCCGGGATTTATGGATGGCCCGGCGGGAAGCGCGCAGTTCCTCATCAATGCCGGAGGGCTGGCTGCGGACAAAGCCGGCAACCTGTATCTGGGTGACACGTTCAACGAGCGTATCCGCGCGATCAGTCCGTCCGGGCAGGTCACTACCATCGCGGGCGACGGGAAAGAAGGTTTTCTCAACGGGGGAGCGAAAACGGCGGAGTTCCGCTATGTCACCTCAGTGGCCTGCGATGGGCAGGGCAATCTCTATGTCGCGGATGCGGGCAATTTCTATGTCCGTCAGATCACCCCGCTAGGGTTAGTGGCAGTTATGGCGGGCAGCGGCGTCAGGGGGTATGTCGACGGACCGTCGATAACGGTAAAGTTTGACCAGATGGACGATATGGTTGCCGACAGTAAGGGAAATGTCTTTGTGATCGATGATAACAGTATCCGGAAGGTTACCCCGCAGGGTATAGTGTCTACTATTGCCGGCGCGGAAGCAGGCTATGCCGACGGGGATGGCCCGGTGGCCAGGTTCAGGAATCCCGGAGGGCTGGGGATCGACGCGCAGGACAACATCTACGTGGCCGATATCAACAATAACAGGATAAGAATGATCAGCTTCAGCCGATGACTCGCCGTTTGGGGACCGTGAAATAAAAACAGGAGCCTGTTCCCGGGGCTGAATCCAGCCATATCCTGCCGCCGCCCGATTCCACGATCTTTTTTACCATCGCGAGGCCGATACCCGTTCCGGAATACTGGTCGTTTGTGTGAAGCCGCTGAAAGATCCCGAAGATCTTCTCGTGGTACTTTTCTTCTATACCGATGCCATTGTCTTTTACGCTGAACTGCCAGCATTCGGGCGTTTCGGTACAGGCCACTTCGATAACGGGAAAACTATTGTCCGTATATGTCAGCGCGTTGCCTACCAGGTTCTGCATGAGCAGCTGCATATGGCTTTTGTCGGCGACGATCGTCGGCAGGGGACTGGGTATATGTATGGCTGCATGCTTTTTTTCGATGCTAAGGGCCAGGTCTTTGAGGGTATCCTGTATCAATTGATCCATATCGACCGGTTCTGCATTGTCGGTATTCCCGAGCCGGGCGAAGTCGAGCAGGCCCTTTACGCGGTCCTGCATGCGCTGGGCGCTCCCGGTCGCGACCGAAATATACTGCCTGGCTTTTTCGTCCAGGCGGTCATCGTATTTTTTTTGCAGCAGGCCCAGGAAATTGGTTACCATCCGAAGGGGTTCCTGCAGGTCATGCGAAGCCGCATAGACGAATCGCTCAAGCTCCTGGTTCGATCTTTCCAATTCGGCGGACTGGTGAAGGAGGTTCGCCCGAAGGTAGTGTTCCCTCGATATGTCCCGGGTGACGCCAACCGTCTTTATATTATGTCCGTCAGCATCGTACAGGGCGATACACCTGACGTCTACCCAAAGGATAGTCCCGTCTTTCCGCAAGTACCTGTGCATCGGACACTGGAAGATCTTCATTTTATGGCGGTAGCAGTCGGCGACGAATGCAATGACCCTTTCGCGGTCTTCAGGATGCACCAGCTTGCCCATGACATCCTGCCAGCGCCATTCGTCGTCCGGATCATAGCCGTAAACGGTTGACAGCGCCTCGCTGAAGTAATAGCGGTCCCGGCCAAAGTCGCGTTCCCAGATCATATCGTAGCTCGCCCGCGTCGCCAGCAAATAGCGCTGGTTGCTTTGGACGAGCTGGTCTTCTATCTGCGAGAATGGGGTGATGTCGTTCATTTTTATCAGCATCCCCGAAAAGCCGTCTTCGCTATCGAATGCGGCTGCGAAATATTGATAGACCGCCTCGGTGGGGGCGCTGAAATGGCTCGTCCAGCTGACTGTCTCACCGGCCCGTGTCTTTTCGGCGAGCACGCTCAGCTCAATATCTGAAGAGGAAAGGGAGTGTTCTTTTACCATCGCTTCCGCCTTCGCGTTCATATAACAGATCTGGAGATCGCCGTCCAGGAGCATGAATCCCTGATCGAGGCTGTCCGCGATCTTTTTTAACAGGCGAAGCTCGCCGGAGAAGGATGGAGAAAGCATATTCTTCGGCAAATTGACTGCAAAACGAGGAGGAAGGCGAACCCGGAAAAGCATTTTTTGGAAAATTACCCGAAAGGCCGGTGAAATGCTAAGTGCTTGCATATAGTTTCCGGCGCCGGGTTCTGTGAGGCGGGCTGACGAAAAAATGTCCTGGCAGGCACTGCCAGGACATTGTATTTTAGGGACTTATTACCTTAAAGGGGAAAAGCCTTTTCGTGGTATTTCCAGGTCGTCTTTTCTGTGACTCTTACCTGTATCGTACCGTTGGAGGTAAGCTCGACATTGTTAAGGTCATAAAATCCCGACTGGCAGTCGGTAGGAATGCTCAGCCCATCTACCTTCACCTGTGCGGGGATCTCGGCGCCGTCTCCTTCGTTGAGGATCTCCAGCACTTCGATCGTTTGCATGGGGCAGAAATACAGCACTGCGGCGCCATGGTTCATGTCCATACGGACGGGTGACAGATTAGCTTTAACGGTCCCGCCATGGGAAAGCTTTTCTTCTTTCATCCGGGTTTGCAGGACGTGGGGTTGGGAGAATGAGGTGACCGTTACCGGCGTTGATTCGTTTTGCATACACCAAAAATTTTTTGAATGATAAAATTTCCGGGGACATCCATGACGCACAATAAAACCTGGCAATTGTAGAATCAGACTAATTAAAATAGACAATTTCCGGAAGAGAACTTCTCTATGAATAGAACATGCAATACATGGGCCGGGTTCATTAAAAATGAATTATTTCGATTTTTTAATTTGTGCTTTTTTTTGTAAATTCTCTAGGTGCGTAAGCGCCATTGTCGAGCCATATTTTCACCTGCGCTGCAAATGCCGGGCGGCTCAGCGGCGGCAGCGTTCTTCCCTCTCCCGGATGCCATCCCCAGCCTACCAGATCGTCTTTTGCCATATGGTCATAGAGCTGTTGTTTTGTTCGCCCGCCGTTGCGTACCGGGTCGAGCAGCTGCCGGGCCAGCTCACCCGGTGACCGCCCCTGGAAGACCATTGGCGTGTCGGCCGGCGGCAGCCGCCATTTGGGGTTACCCGGGGGCGTGTGCAGCCCGGGCGTGTTCTCCGGCTGGTGACAATTGGCGCATTTCATCGCGTAGACGCCTCTGCCGTCGGGTCCACGCCTTACCCCCATCGTATGGGAATGGCTGTCGTCGCCCTGTAGAGGATTGTCGCCGGCGGGGTGGCAGTTCATGCAGCGGGGGCTCATCAGCACTTTATAGACGGCCATGAAGGCCTTTACGCTGGTGGCGCTGTCTTTTGTGGGGCGAGGTGGTGTCGGGACGCCGGACGGTGCGACGACCGCTGCCGTCAGGACCAAACCCAGACCAATCAGAGCCTTCATAAGCCGCCTCCTTCCTGCTGCAGCCGGGCAGCTTTGTGGATAGCCTGCCGGATGCGCGAATAGGTACCGCAGCGGCAGAGATTGCCCGAGAGGGCGTCGTCGATGTCCTGGTCGGTAGGATGGGGATTTTCACGAAGCAATACCGCGGCCGCCATCAGCTGGCCCGACTGGCAATAGCCGCACTGCGGGACGTTGAGCTCGATCCAGGCCCGCTGCAGCGGATGATCGTTGTTCGGGGAGAGCCCTTCGATGGTAGTCACCTGTCCGCCGACGGCGCGACTGACTTTGGTCACACAGGACCGTATCGCTTCACCGTTGAGGTGGACCGTGCAGGCTCCGCACTGTGCGATGCCACAGCCGTATTTTGTACCGGTGAGTCCGAGGAGATCGCGCAGGGCCCATAGCAGGGGCATGTCGGGATCGGCGTCTATATCATGGGATTGCCGGTTGACTTGAAGTGTAAGCATGCAAGCAGGGCTGCGAATATTATGCCGCGGGGGCCGCAAAACCGCGGGGGCCGCCTCCCGCTAGTGCGGGAAACTGATCTGGTAGATCCTTGGCCACAACTTGCCGGTGACATAGATCCTGTCGGCTTTCCGGTCATAGGCGATGCCATTGAGGACGTCGGCGTTGGCGTATCTGTTTTTGGCGTCGTCGACCAGCGGCTGGAGGTCTATTTTGCCTACCACTTTGCCGCTGGACGGGTCGATCTTGACAATATAGTTGTCCTCCCATACATTGGCATAGATATATCCCTTGATGTATTCCAGCTCGTTGAGGCTGTCCCGTGGTACGCCGTTCAGGGTCACCTGCAGCTGACGGATGGGACGAAAATCGTCCGGGTTGACAAAGGTGAGCCTGTCGGTGCCGTCGCTCATGATCAGGGCTGTGTCGTTCGTTGTCAGGCTCCAGCCTTCCTTGTTCGCAAATTTGAACTGGCCTTCGGGTTTGAATGTTCCGGCGTCGTATACAAATGCGATATGGTTCTCATAGGTCAGCTGGTAGAGCCTGTTCTTTATAAAGGAGATTCCTTCCCCGAAATATGTTCTTTTGTCGAGCTCGATCTTGTGGTCCATCTTGCCGGTAACCGTGTCGATCATCCCGACAAGCGAACGTGCCCATCCCAGGTAGTTAGGAGAGCCGGTGCTCTCATAGATATGTCCGTCATGGACCAGGAAGCCTTCGGTAAAGAGGGTCGTGTCGTGCGGGAAGGATCTCGTGACCACGAAGCCGATATCGGGAAGGGCGGGGGCCGGTGCAGAGAGAGACTCGTTGGTGCTGGTATCGGAATGACAGCCTGAAAGGATGCAGGCTGCGAGGAGAGCCGGTAAGAGGTTGCGCATTTTAGCGGGTGGTTTGAGATGGCTCAAATATAGGGAGATTCTGTAATTTTTTTGAGCAGACCAACTGATCCGGAGGCCAGGAGCGCTGGCATAATTTTTCCGTTTGTATGGAAAAATTTAAACTTTATGCCAACGAAACAAGATCAAAATTCCCCAAAGGCGGCCCTCAATTCCAAACTGAGGGAATTCTTCCTCGATCAGCTGCAGGATATCTATTGGGCCGAGAAAAAACTGGTCAAGACATTGCCTAAATTATCCGAAGCGGCCCATTCCGACGAGCTGCGCGCGGCTTTTGACAGCCACCTGACCGAGACGGAAGGGCATGTCAGCCGCGTCGAGCAGGTATTCGAGATCCTGGGTGAAAAGGCTGAAGCCAAGGAATGCCCGGCCCTTAAGGGTATTGCGGAGGAGGGGGAAGACATTATCGACGAGACCGACGACAACACGGCACAGCGTGACGTAGGCCTGATCTTTGCCGGCCAGAAGGCGGAGCACTATGAGATCGCGACCTACGGCGCACTGATACAGCTGGCTAAGGATATGGGTCAGAACGAGATCGCCGATTTGCTCAGCCAGACGCTCACGGAAGAGAAGAAGGCCGATGAAAAGCTGACCGAACTGGCTATGAATGGCATCAACCGGGAAGCAGCACAGGAAGTGGCCGAATAAACCGAAGGAATAGAGCTATTGGTGGGGGACTGGCGTGAACAGAACCAGTCCCCCATTGTTGCTTGCCAGTATCAGCCGGCGGCCGATCTGTTTTGCATCCCGCCATTCCCCGCTGATCGGTGTCAGGCTGCCCACAGCGTGAAAGCCTGTGTCATACGTAAAGAGGGTCGGGTCCATGGCGTCATAGCGCCCCTCATAGGGCTGTACTCCATAAAAATTTCCGGCCGCGAGCCAGCGGTCATTACCAACGCCGGTGAAACAAAATACAGGCGAAAGCTGTAGCTCCGCGGGCAGCTGCTTTACGATGAACCCGCCTTTCCTGTCGTTGATAAAACATGTCGACGCCAGGGTCTCGGTTCTTAGCCGTCTGCAGCCGTCGAGCTGGCTGCCGAACAGGTACTGTACCGTCCGCCCTGCGACCTCGTCGTATCGGAGATGGCTTTTTTTCAGGGCCGGAAGCGCCAGCTCCAGTTGGTCCTTCCCAAGAAATGTAAATTCTTCGCCCCGTATATAACAGGTCAGCAGCTGTTCGATCGTCCCATTTCCGTCCAGGTCCTTCACGTATAAGTTCAACGGCCCGTCCTTGCCCGCCGATAATTTAGAATTCAGCCCCCAGTTGCCGGCGAGTATATCCGGCCAGCCGTCCCCGTTGACGTCGGCTACCGCGACCGTCTGCCACAGTCCCGAAGGTCCAGCGGCCCTGCCTTCCCTTAGCGTTCCCCGGTCGTTGTAAAAGACGCGAACGCCCATCCATTCCCCGGCCACAACGAGGTCTTTCCAGCCATCCCTGTTGAGATCGGTAAAGATGGCCGAAGTCACCAAACCTGCATCGGAAAACAATACGGACTCCCGAAAATGCCCTTTGCCGTCGCCTGTCAACAGGTAGGACGGCTGTTCGTTCAGCCCGTACTGTCGCGCTGTGGTCAGGCCTCCGATGAACAGGTCGGTATTTCCGTCGCCATTGACGTCGGCTGCTGCGACACAGGATTTATTTACGCGTAGGGCGGGAATACAATCCGTGCAATCCACGAAACTTCCCTTGCCGTTGTTCAGGTAGAGATGATCGGCTAGTGAGCTGTCGCCGTCCGGCAGTTCGGCTCCGCCGCTGACCACATATAGGTCCGGATGCCCGTCACCGTTAGCATCGAAGAACAGGGCGTCGACTCCTTCGCTTTTTCGGTGGCGGGCGAATATAGCGGTATCGGCGGGCTTTGACCAGCTGCCGGAGGGAGTCTGTAAGAGCAAAGCGCCTGCCTGACCCATTCCCCCGCAGACGAAAAGATCATCCAGACCGTCTCCATTGACGTCGGCAACGGCAATCTTTGGCCCCCGGGTAGACTCCATATGCGGTATCAGGTATTGGTATTTAAAGTCATTGGAGCCGTCCTCGCGGTGTATCCACGGGATGTCGGCGGATTGCCATTGCTCTGTTTTTTTCGAAAGGAGTGGTCTGACGATCGCGTCTTTTTGTTTGACCGTTATCGTGGTATCCGCGTGCAAATGGCGCAGCACCTGGCGCCGCTGGTCCGGCCAGACAATGAGGACGCTATCGGCAATGGCCATGTCGCCAAGGCCAAAGTGCAGCCGGGGCTCGGATGAGGATTGAAATCCCCGGGTCAGCATCAGCTGCTGATACTGGATCTTTCCGCCGGAAAAAACACTGGCCTTTGCGCCGATACCCGGCCGGTTGAGCCCATCCCCCTGAAAACTCAGGTTCAGCCAGTGTCGCCGGGGAGCGTTGTTCCGGAGGATCAGGGCCGGTGAATTGATACAATTGACGACGAGGTCCAGGTTCCCGTCGTTGTCCAGGTCCCCATACGCGGCCCCATTGAAGTACCCGCTGAGCCCTGATGTGCCCCAGGCGGCGCTGACGTCGGTAAATCCGGTCTTCCCATCCCCTTTGAAAATGTAGGGATGCGAAGCGCCATCGGGCATCTTATTCAGCATCGCCCGCTGAAATTCGTCGGCGCTTCCGTATCGTGAGGCATCGGTCTGGCCGGCAAAGAACAGCACAAAGTCGAGGTCCAGCGGGCGCTTGACGATCCCGCTGGAAATAAACAGGTCTTTATTTCCGTCGTTGTACAGGTCGGCGAAAAGGGGACTCCAGCTCCAGTCTGTCGCCGATATCCCGGCGATAAGTCCCACGTCGCTGAAGCTGGCGCCGTCGCCATTGTTCTGTTGCAGGCAGTTGCGCGAATACTGGTTCTGGTAGCCGTTGTGCGTTATCTTCTGTTCATAGACATCGAGGTGCTCGCCGTTGCCATAGGTCTTCAGCGTCTTTTCGTCACCAGGAAGCATATCCGCCGTTACGATATCCAGCTGACCGTCGTTGTTGAAGTCGGCGATATCGTTGCCCATGCTGTACCGGCTGTAGTGCCGGAAATGCGCTGCGCCGCATTCGGTGAACGTCCCGTTGCCGTTGTTCAGGTAATAAAAGTCGTTCTCGTGGAAGTCGTTGCCTACGTATATGTCTTCCCAGCCGTCGTTGTTCAGATCGCCTACGCCTACGCCCAGTCCGTAGCAGAGACTGCTGCGATAGAGACCTGCGGTGGCACTGACGTCTGTGAAACGGCGTTGAGACGGTGAGGAGGGGGAGGGATCATTCCTGTACAGCCGCTCTCCCGCATTGGGATCATAGCCGCGGCGCTTGCTGGTATCGGATATATTCTGATTGGGATGCTGGGACTGGTTGAGGACAAAACAGTCCAGGTCGCCGTCGTGGTCATAGTCAAAAAATACGGCCTGTGTCGCAAAGCCGGAAAAGTCGAGCCCGTATGCCTTTGCGCTTTCGGTAAAACTACCGTTGCCGTTGTTGATGAACAGCTCGTTCCTCCCCTTGAATCCCTGCATGTTGGCAACCGCGCAGACATAGATGTCCAGCCATCCGTCGCCGTTGACATCGGCCATGGTAACGCCGGTGCACCAGTCCGAGGTACCGGCTACTCCTGCTGTCGCCGTCACGTCCTCGAAGAGAAAATTCCCTTTGTTGATATATAGCCTGTTGCGTCCTTTGTCGTTGGCGGCAAAATACAGGTCGGGAAGACCGTCGTTGTTGACGTCTCCGATAGCGACCCCGGCGCCGTTATAATAGTAGATATAGCTGAGGATGCCCAGCCCGGGCCGGTCGGGCAGCGCGTTGACAAAGTCGACGTGGGTCGATGACGCAGGCAGGCTCTCCAGCAACGGGCTATCGCCGCGATGGCAGGACCAGAGCAGCACGCACAGGCCCCAGAGCCTGGCGAGCGTTTCTGCTGATGGTGTTAGCCGTCCTGAAGACCGATTCAGGGTTGTCCTCATAATCCAGCAGTTTTTTATCGGCAGAATACAGGAAAAGGGCCGGCGCTCTTATCGGGTGAAACCGGCTGATAAATTCATTTTCATTGTCCGTCAGCCAGCTGGCTTTTAGATGCGGACAATAGCGACGGGCAAAGGCGGACAGCCTGGCAAGGCCGGATGCCGATACCATATAGATCGCGGCCTTGTTGAAGGTGGCTGAAGCCGTATCCATGTTGCCCACCAGCCGCTGGCAGTGTTCACAATCCGGATCGACGAGGACGAAAAGCGAAAGCCTGCCCGAAGGCAGGTTCGCATTGGTGATTTTACGACCGCCGGCCGCAGTAAAGCTGAATGACGGCAGCGTTTGCGCGGGCGTCTGCGCCAGCAGCAGCAGCGCTATTATTTTGAGAGGTCCCATATCTTTAGTTGACGGATGGTAGCGGTACCGCCTTGTGCGAACGCCGAGCAGGCAGTAGCGTTCTCATCCGGGTAGATATAGCAGGTGAAGACCTTTTCCCCGTCTCCGACGAATATTTCGAGGGAAGACTTATCCAGCAGTACCTGCAGCCGGACCTTACCGGGTGTTCCGGACAGCTGCAGGGTTTGTCTGGCGTTCTGCCCTCTGTCTACGTATACGGAATTGGATGCCTTGTCATAAGCGATCACCGCCCCGGAGCCTGCGACCCGGAGCCCGGCGACGGCGGCTGTCCCCGGGTCAAGGTCGATGTCCAGCCAATAGGCGTTGCCGTGGCCTGCGTCGATCGCTGTCTCTCCGGAGACCTTCCGGTCCTTTATTTCGGTCAGTCTGTCGGCCGGCAATGCCTTTTTGCAGATCGCTGCCGGCTGCTGCAGGAGGCGATAGCCGTCGGCTGTCTTTTCAACGCTCATATCCCTCGAGATACTCATCTGGCCTGTCCACGGCGAGGTCTTCTGCTTGCCCGGGACCATCCAGCCAATGAGCACCTTCTGGTTGCCGGGCATATTGTTCCAGGGGATTGCCGCATACAGGCAGTCCCCGTAGTCCACGGGCAGTATCTTGTCTTCAGCCGCGTCGTTGACGAATTTTTTGCCGTCGAACTCGCCGATATAGTACTGCATGAAGGTGCCGCGGGGACCACCTCCAGCCGAATTCATCAGCATCCATTTTGTTTTTCCTTTTTGCCCTTTTACCGGGAGTTCGATCAGGGACGGGCATTCCCAGTAGGCGGAGGTATAGCCCTGTGGTCCGAACTCGCTGAGCAGGGTCCAGCGCTTGAGGTCGGGGGAGCCGTAAAAACGGACCTTGTGTTCTGCCGGCAGTGCGACGGTCATGATCCATTGCTTCGACCCGGAATGCCAGAAGACGTTCGGATCGCGGAAGTCGTGCTTGTTGAGGTCGATGACCGGGTTGCCGGAATAATTGGTGAACGTGCGTCCTCCGTCGTTGCTATAGGCGATATACTGGGATTCCTTTTTCCGATTGGGCTGGTCGGCGGTATAGATCGCCACGAGGCAGCCGCCTTCCTTGCAGAAGCCACTGGTATTGTTCTTGTCCCAGACCGCCGAACCCGAAAATATCCAGGTAGTGTCTCCCTTTTCACGGTCGATCATCTCGGGGATGGCCAGCGGCAGGTGCTGCCAGTGCAGCAGGTCGCGTGACGTAGCGTGTCCCCAGCTCATATGCCCCCATTTGTTTTCGAAAGGGTTTTGCTGGTTGTATAACAGGTATTCGCCGTTGAGATAAATCGGGCCGTTCGGGTCGTTCGTCCAGTTGGTCTCGGGCGTAAAATGATAGACCGGCCGCCATTGCGGCGTAGGGGTCTCATCTGTCTGCGCGGTCGCTATTTCCGTCATGCCTGCTGCTGCGAGCAGTCCCAGGATAAAAATTGTTCGCTTCATATCAATAACCTTTATTTTGTTGGTACAAGCCGTTGGTAAAGACGATCTGCTCCTGCGGGATCGGGAAGTATTCATGCTTACCTTTTGTGAATTGTGCGTTCGACAGGAAGGGATGCCGGACTTTTTCTATTGTAAAGTAATTGTTTAGTGTGACATCGGCAATACCCCAGCGAACGAGATCGAAGAACCGGTATCCTTCCATGCCAAACTCCAGCCGCCGTTCCCACTGCAGGGCCTTAAAGGCGGTAGCCTTGTCCCAGACGGGGATATTGACGCCGGGCTGGTAGGTGCTGATCCTGTAATTGGATGGATACGTTCCGTCCGCCTTTTTCACCAGCGGTGAAATTTTGGCGGCCCTGGCCCTCACCTGGTTGATCAGCGGCAGGGCGGCCATCGGATTACCCAGCTGGATCTGGGCTTCCGCCTGCATGAGCAGGACGTCGTCATAGCGGATGACGTCCATGTTCACAGAAGTGCCGTAGAAGGGCCCCAGCTT
>JAFDYE010000217.1 GCA_018267585.1 Bacteroidota bacterium | reverse complement strand
TTCATACCCGGGGAATACGCCCTCTAATTTGACGGTGCCGTTCGCCTTTTCCAGCACTTTCTGGAACTCTTCCACGCTGTGTACTTCCTGGCCATTGGCTTTCAGAATGATAAAGCCTTCCTGAACCCGGGATTTGTCCATCAGACCGTTCTCGGTGACGTCTCTTACGGCGACGCCGCCTTTGACGTCGAGGCTGGATGCTTCCTTCTTGCTGAGGGTCTCGAGTTTTGCGCCCAATTTATCGAGAGCGGAGGATTTGACTACTGCCGTCGTACCGGAGTTGTTGCGCAGGGTAAGGGGGACGGTAGCCTCTTTGCCTTCTCTTTTATAGGTAACCGTGATCTTGTCGCCGGGGCTGTAGGTGGCTATCTGGCCGACCATTTCGGCGCCGGTGATGACGGGGACGCCATTGAGTTTTGTAATGATGTCGCCTTTCTTTATACCTGCGTGGGCTGCTGCGCCGTCAGGAGTGGCGTCCATAACGTATACGCCTTCGCCGTCCTTGATACCGGCTTCTTTCTTCTGGTCATCGCTCATGTCGTCCCTCGGGTAAGAGATACCCAGGAAGGCGCGTTGGGGCGTACCGAATTTCATGATATCGTTGACAACCTTCTTGACGATGTTGACTGGTATGGTAAAGGAATAGCCTGCATAGGACCCGGTGGGTGAAGCGATGGCGGAGTTGATGCCGACGAGTTGTCCGTCGGTATTGATCAGGGGTCCGCCGCTATTGCCCGGGTTAACCGCCGCGTCCGTCTGGATGAAGGATTCTATCGGGGTCTGGCTCTGGCGTCTGTTGATGTCGAGGGTCCGGCCTTTTGCGCTGACGATACCGGCAGTAACGGTTGTCTCGAGGGTCAGGGGATAGCCTACTGCGAGGACCCACTGGCCGATCGTGACGTCGTCGGAGTTGCCGTAGAGGAGGAAGGGCAGGTTGGTGGCGTCGATCTTAATGACGGCCAGGTCGCTGCTGGGGTCTGCGCCGACGACCTTCGCCTTGAAGGATCTCCGGTTACTCAGGGTAACGGTGACTTCGTCGGCGCCGTCCACGACGTGATTATTTGTTACGATATATCCGTCGTTGCTGATGATGACCCCGGAACCGGAGGCCATTTCGGGCATGGATCTCATCCCGTTGCCGCCTCCGCCGAAGAAGTCATCGGGGTCGATGCCGAAGAGATCGGAGAAGGGGTTGTGTTTGGGGAGATTATTGCTGACGGTGCGTACTGTCTTCGTCTTGATATGAACGGTAGCGGGTATTGCGGCGCTGGCAGCGTCGCTGAAGTCTGCCGGACCGCTGGCTGTGCGTCCTTCTTTGCCTTCGAAGAATTTCGCGTAGTTGGAGGGGACTTTGCCGGAATCCTGCTGAGAATAAACATAGGTCTTTGTGTCCGAAAAATGGTTGTAGCCCCACATGGTGGCGAGGGCGGTCGAAGCACTGAGCAGGATAACAGCAACTACTTGTTTTGCTCTCATTTGTTATAAAATTTTTTTCGTTTTAGTGGCTTTTTGGCCGGGGTAGCTGTTCAATTTGTATGCCTGAGACAACAAATTAACGTCAAGGTTTGGTTTGTGGTCTTACCGCGGCTTTAGTTTAACAAATAATTTACTAAGACCTTCGTAGATCGGCTGCCGGCCTGCTTATAAAGTTACGAATAAAAAGACGGAGGCGGGCTGGCCCCGGAAAATATTGCAGATTGACTGTCAATGGGTCATAGGTCCCGCAAAAATTGCAGTGTGTCGACGCCGTCGGCGTAGTCGAACAGGGTGGGGCGCTGGGCTTTGCCGAAGGGGGTGAGGGGGATGGGGTTGGGGGTGGCGATGGGGTTGGGGGTATTGGCGGGAGTGGGAGTGTTGACGGGGGTAGGAGTGGTGATGGGGTTGGGGTTGCCGGCGGGGTTGGGGGTGCCGATGACGCACTGGATATCGGAGTCTGCGCCGGTGCGAAGGGCGGGTGGCTGGCCGGGTTTGTAGTACTGATAATGAAGCACGCTGATGGGGCTGAAGGGGGAATCGTTCTCGGTGAGGAGGACGGTTCCGTTGGTCATGTAGTATTTTTTATTGAGGATGAGCAGGGTCAGCTGGTAGTCGTAATTGTGTTTGTATTTGTGAAGGTCGGCGAGGTGGCTGTATTTATTCATCGCCTCGAGGAGGGGGAGGAAGTCATAATTCTCGGGGACGTAGATCTGGGTAACGTTGCGGCAGCCGAGGCCAAAGTACTGGTTGACGTCGTCCGCGAGGCCTTCCAGCTCGGCCGGGCTTTCGTTGCCGGTTAGTACGGCCACTGAGGTTCTGTTGCGCCGGATGATGTTGGGGTATTTTCCGAAATAATAGTCAAAATAGCGGGCTGAGTTGTTGCTGCCGGTAGCGATATAGGCATCGCAGCCGTTGAGGCGTTCGGCGAATTTGATATAGCTGGCCGTTTCCGGCTGTTTGGCGGTCATCCATTCGGCCAGGTGGCGGATCATGGTCTCGTCGCGGCTGGATGCTTTTATCTGCTGGTAGTGTCCGGAGATGAAGATAGAAAGCATGTCATGAAAGCCGACGAGGGGGATGTTACCGGCCATGATGAGTCCGATATTTTTAGGGTGGTCCTGTTCGGACGGCAGGTCGTATCTTTTTGCCCATGCGGTCAGCTTGTCTTTTTGCAGGTATTCTGCGGCGATCTGCTGTACGGCGAGGTGGATGAATTCGGGGGTGAACCACCCGTTGTCTTTTGAAGCCTTGTATTGGGCTGTTTCCCAGGCTGGTGCCGGGGAGATCATGTAGTCGCCGAGTTGGGCCAATAAATCGATCCGTTGTTCGAGTTTCATAAAATCCACGCTATATTTGTGCACGCTCCTTTTTGCCCGATGGACGGAACGTTATTATTAATAATTCGTCAATGGGACTGTAAAGGTAGCCCAAGGCTCTGAAAGGGCCTCGTCCAAAGGACAATTATTAGCGTTTTGCCGGGGATACGTTAATAGTTGTAAAGGCGAATCTCCGGTATTAAACTTAAATTTTTCAATAGATATGGCTATTAAGATAACAGAAGAATGTATCAACTGTGGCGCCTGTGAGCCCGAGTGTCCCAACAACGCGATCTACGAAGGTGGGGTTGAGTGGGCTATTACAGACGGGACAAGCGTCAAGGGGTCTTTTACGCTGCTGGATGGTTCCGTCGTCGACGCGGGCCAGCGGAATGCGCCGATCAGCGTAGATACTTATTATATCGTGCCGAATAAATGTACCGAGTGTCAGGGCTTTCATGAAGAGCCGCAGTGTGCGGCGGTTTGCCCGGTGGACTGCTGTGTGCCGGATGAGATGTACAGAGAGACGGTAGAGGAGTTGTTGGCGAAGAAGGAGAAGCTGCATATATAGACGATAGAAGTGTGAGGGTTGTCGGATCGCCCGGTCAGGGGGAAGGGTTTGGGGTCGCCGGGGGTTCATAAATGCAGGCCGGGTGTGGATAAATTGGGACATGTTTTTTGGGAAAGTTTCCAAAAATTGGTAACTTCAGGTGAGAGTATTTAGTTTACCAATGTAGCGGATGCTACATGAATATAGGCGGGTGATATTTCCCGTCATAAAAGGGTGAAGGGGATGTTTCCTTCACCCTATTTTTTTGCCCGTCGCTCCTTGTAGGAGTTTTTTGACCCGTACTTCCTTGGATAAAATTTGTCGTACGGGTCAAAAAAACATCATATGCGTTGCGACCGAGGGGAGAATCCCCTCGGTACTCCCCCTTTAAAGGCTCTCTTTGCGCCGGTGGGGAATGGCCGGAAGAGAAGCCCTTCGGTACTCCCCTGTTAAGGCTATTATTGCGCGACGGGGAATGGCCGGGGGTGGAAGTGAGAGCGTTAGAATAAACTACACGTCTTTTTCGTTATTTTGCCCAAAATTATTTCTGTTCATGAAGCCAGCCATTGCATTTGTAACCGGTGGTTATTCCGGGGAGTCGGTCATTTCGTATAAGAGCGCGATAACAATACAGAAGAATCTGGACTATGACCGGTATACGGTGTACAGGATAGATATTACGCCGGAGGGATGGTTTCATGAGTTGAAGGATGGGAAGAAAGTGGTTGTGGACAGGAATGATTTTTCGATAGTGGTGGATGGGAAGAAGGTGAGCTTTGACGCCGTATTAATCGGCATTCATGGGACGCCGGGGGAGGACGGAAAATTGCAGGGTTATTTTGACCTGTTGAACCTGCCCTATACCAGTTGTGACGCGGCTGTGTCGGCGCTGACCTTCAACAAACGTTTTACTGTGGCGGTGGCTGCCTTTAACGGGATCAATGTGGCGCGGTCTGTGTTCCTGCTGAAGGGAAGGATGGAGAGTCCGGATGAGGTGACGAGGAATTTGCAATTTCCCGTTTTTGTCAAACCGAATAATGGCGGGTCGAGCATCGGGATGTCCCGGGTCAACTCGGCTTCGGAGGAGCTGGGTGCGGCTATCGAAAAGGCTTTTAAGGAGGATGACCAGGTATTGGTTGAGGAATTTATTTCCGGGAGGGAGTTCACGGTGGGGGTCTTCCGGTCGAAGGGAGAGATCATTGTGCTGCCGTTGACAGAAGTAAGGAGTAAGAAGGAATTTTTTGATTTTGAGGCGAAGTATACGGCCGGTTTGAATGAGGAGACTACGCCGGCGGTTGTGGACGAGGCGATCGCCGACAAGGTCAGGGCCGCGGCGCGGAAGATTTACCAGGTTTTTAACTGTCGGGGTATTATCCGGATCGACTTTATCTACAATGAAGCAAAGGGAGAGCCGTTCATGCTTGAGATCAATACGGTGCCGGGGCAGAGCGAAGCGAGCATTGTGCCCCAGCAGTTGAGGGCGCTGGGCTGGACACTAAAGGACTTCTATTCTGCGTTGATCGAAGAGGCGCTGGGGAGGAGGTAGCGCGGATCGGGGAAGAGACGCTGGGTAGGAGGTAGCGCTGAACCGGAAAGAGATGCTGGGTAGGAGATGGGGCTGAACCTGGAGGAGGCGCGCGGAGGAGATGGGGCTGAACCTGGAGGAGGCGCGCGGAGGAGATGGGGCTAAACGCAGTGCTGGGGAGGAAATAGGGCGAAAATCTTTATTTTACATCGAACCGGACGGCCTGATTTGCCTGACGGCTCAACTTAAAATTTTAATAGTGTTTAAATTTCTGACTAGTAAGCCACTCTGGGTCAATATATTAGCTGGTATTGTGTTGTTGTTGTTGCTGTTGCTGCTCTTTTTGGGCTCGCTTGCTCTATTGACCCAGCACGGCAAGACGATGCGAATACCTACGGTGACCGGCCTGTCGTATGCGGATGCGAAGAAAAGTCTTGAAACCCAGGGTTTTGACGTTCAGATACAGGATTCGGTCTATTCCGACACCATGCGGCCCCTGCAGGTCGTAAAACAATTCCCGGAGGCGGAGAGCCAGGTGAAGATCAACCGGACCATTTACCTTACGATCAACCGCGCTCAGGCTCCTTTTATTCAGATGCCCAATCTTGTCAGCATGAGTTTTCGGAATGCTGAGTCGATCCTGCGGCAGTATGGATTAAAAATAGGAGATACCATCTTCAAGCCTTATTTCGCGCGCAATTCTGTTCTTGAGCAACAGTTCAAAGGCGAGCCGATAAAGCCCGGAACACAGATACAGCAGGGTAGCGCCATAACGCTGGTCCTGGGCAACGGCATTGGCGGAGGGCAAGGGTTTATCGTGCCGGACCTGTTCGGGCTGACCTATCTTCAGGCGAAAGGACGTCTTGACTCCCTGGACATTTCCATTGGTGCGGTCGTCATGTCGAAGGATGTACGGGATTCTGCCGAAGGATATATTTATAAGCAGGCTCCGAATCAGATGGGGGATGAGGGGTTGCCGAACCGCATCAAGCCGGGGATGGCGATCGATATCTGGATCGGGGCGCAGCGGCCCTCGCGGGACTCAGCCTCGCTGCAGTCTTTGCCCAGCGCGTATTAAAGGGGTAGTGGACGGTGTGTGAGGCGGGGGGAGAGTCTGAGGGCGGGGCAGTGTAGACGGGGGCGTATGGACGGGGGACTGCGGGATTGCCGCAGTTAGTCGAAGAGTTAATATCTTTACAAAAATTATATAATGCAAGCTATTTCTGTTGAGGAAGTAAAGAAAAGATTGGATGCTGGTGAATCGCTTCACCTGGTAGATGTACGGGAACCCCATGAACACGCGGATTTTAATATTGGAGGAACTTTATTGCCGCTGGGTCGTGTCCAGCAGATGGATATCGACGATATCGAGCCCTGGAAGGATGAGGAAGTTATCGTCTATTGCCGCAGCGGCAATCGCAGCGGGATGGCGTCCATGATGTTGGAATCCGCCGGGTTTACCCATGTCAAGAATCTTACCGGCGGGATGCTCGCCTGGCAGGAGAGGATCGGATCATAAAGGGGGGGCAGGGGAAGGATTGGCAGGGAGACGGGGAGGATCCGAGGTGGAAGGACCAGGGGGAGGGACAAGGAGGATCTAAGGTGGAAGGGCCAGGGGGAGGATCGGGAGGGAGACGCGGAGGATCCGAGGTGGAAGGACCAGGGGGTGGGAGACAAGGAGGATCTGAGGTGGAAGGGTCAGGGGGAGGCCCCAGGCGGTGGAGCCTGGGGCGATCGGGACTTACTTATAATTTAATGTTTAGCGCCAGCATAAAGTTGGTGCCTGCCATCGGGAAGTAGAAATTCTCCGTCACTACGCTGCCGCCGTAGAAGGAGCTGTAGGTATACCCGTTGGGTTCATATTTCCTGTTGAAGACGTTGTTCAGCTGGAAGATAATGTCCATTTCGCGGATCGGGGGGAAGCTGAGCCTGTAGCTCATCCGAAGGTCCTGTACGTAGTAGTCGTCCAATTTGCGGCCTTCATTGCCTGTATTATCCATATACTCTTTACTGACATATTTGGCCGGGAGGTCGATCTCGTAGTGGGGGAAGGGGAAGAACTGCGCGTTGGCGCCGCCGACGATGGCGGGGGAGAAGGCGATATCGGGGTGGGGGTGAAAATAGCTCTTTTGGCCGCCGTTGTCGTAGTCGTCGATGTATTCGGTGTAGTTCTTTATTTTGTTGCGGCTGAGGGCCAGGTTGCCGGAGAAGGTAAACCAGTCCGTGACCTTGCTGCTGCCCTGGAGCTCGATACCGAGGCGATAGCTGTCGGGGATATTGGTTCTCGTGTAGGCGCCTACGTTATTTATCTTTCCTGTCAGGGCCAGCTGGTCTTTGTACTGCATATAGTAAACGGTGGCGCCCCAGGAGTAGCGGAGGTTCTTTTTTTCAAAGCCCAGCTCGAAGTCGTTGAGGGTCTCGGGTCTCGGCTGCTGGTCCATGCCGGCTTCGAAGTCGTCGCGATTGGGTTCGTGGCTGGCGCGGGAGTAAGAAAGATAGGCCTGCCATTCGTGTCCGGTATAGGTAAGGCCGGCTTTGGGGTTGAAGAAGTTGTAGTTCTTGTTGATGAAAAGGGTAGGGTTTGCCTGGAAGCCCCGGAGGTCGTATCCGATATGCCGGTATTGCATATCCGCGAAGGTCGAGAGGTGGGAAGTCCATTGCTGCTGCCATTTCCCGTATACGTTGAAGTCGGTCTTGTAAGCAGGGATATTATAGTATTCGTAGTCCTTCGGGACACCGCCATTCTGTGTCCAGATAACATTCGCATAGTGTTTGCCGTCGTATTTGTCCCAGCCGCCGCCGAGGGTCAGCTGTGTCTCCCGCTGTTTGTAGAGTAGGGAGAAGATGCCGCCATAGAAATAGTTGTCGAGCCATTGCCGGCGGACGAGGTCGGTGGTCAGGGTTGTGTCGGAGCCGGCGATGGGGCCGATGAGGCCGTAGTTGGCATAGGCGTCCTGTTCTTTGTACTCTTCGTAGTAGCCTTTTCCCCTTGTCAGGAATGCGGCGGTGTTGAAGGAAAGGTTTTGGCTGACCTGGTGGTTGAAGAACAGCTGGTAGTGGTTTTGCAGGTAATTATCCGTCTGGTTCGGATAGGTGAAATAGTTGTAGGTGCGTCGGCCGGAGTTGTAGAGATTAAGAGAGTCGGCGGTCGAAGAGTAGAGATATCCTTCGCTGCCGGGGCCGGTGTTGTCGGCGTAGTGCTGGTCGAGGTCCGTTTTGTCGCCGAAGAGTTTAGCGCCGGGGATGCCGTTCCATGCCTGGTAGGTCTTTTCCGTGCCCTGGATGATATTAAAACGGAGGGAAGAATGTTCGTCGATATAGGCGGCGGAGAGATAGAACGATTTGAGGTTGCTGGTGGCGCGGTCGATGTATCCGTCGCTGCTGACGCGGGAGAGCCGGGCGTCGATGGTGAAGTGGCCGTCGATGAGTCCGGAGCCCGCCTTGACGGTGTTCTTCCAGGTGGTGAACGAACCAAAGCTGTTGTTGAACTCGGCGTACGGCTTTTCGTTGAATTCGTTGGTAGCGAAATTGATGGTGGCGCCGAACGCGCCTGCGCCATTGGAAGAGGTGCCGACGCCGCGCTGGATCTGGATGCTGTTGACCGAGGAGGCGAAGTCGGGGAGGTCGACGAAGAAGATGCCCTGGGATTCGGCGTCGTTATAGGGAAGGCCGTTGATGGTCATGTTGATGCGGGTCGCGTCGGTACCACGGATATGGATACCCGTATATCCTACGCCGTTGCCGGCGTCGGAGTTGACGATGACCGAAGGGGTCTGGTTGAGGATGAAGGGGATGTCCTGTCCGAGGTTGGTCTGCTCTATTTGCCGCTTATTGATATCCGTCTTGGTGAAGGGGGCTTTCTCGCCGGCGCGAAGTGCTTTGACCTCGACGGGTTGGAGGAAGAGCTTGAGCGAGTCGGCCGAACGGGGGGCTGGTTGGTTCTGGGCCAGGGTGGTGGTGGCGGAGAGGACGAGGGTGGCGGCTGTCAGGACCGGAATGGAGACCGGGAAAAGGAGGGTCGAAAAAAATACGTGCAGCGTAGTGGAAATAGTCTTATACATAGTTAGTTCTCTTGAACAGTAA
>JAFDYE010000216.1 GCA_018267585.1 Bacteroidota bacterium | reverse complement strand
GGTCCGGGTTAAAAAAGTCAAAGTACTTCTGATACTCCTCATTGGTCATATGCTCGTTGTGCTTGACCCACTCATGCCTCGCAGCCATCGAATAGATGCCCCAGTGAATGAACATCCCAAACCGGTCATTCGTCCACCACGCCATCCGCTGCGCCTTCGCCGCCGCACTCTCGGAAAACAGCCTTTTGGTCGGAATCGTAGCGTCGTTGTTCTGGGCCCGTCCCTGTATTACGAGCGCTAACGCGATTAAAATTATCCCTATCTTATTCATTTGTACAACTTTCCATAAACTTCCGGACGATCCTTCACTCTTCCTGCTTCGGAATTACCTTTTTTTTCTTCAATTTTACCAAAATTGCCATATGAGAGTTACCAGGACCGAGATCGCCCTCCTTCACAATAGCAGGCTGTCCGTCATCGACCGGGACGAAGAGGCCTTCAACCCCGCCTTCCACTTCCACCCCGAGCTCGAACTGGTACTGATAAAAGAAGGACACGGCCGCCGGATCATCGGCAACCGCATCGACCCCTTCGAAAAAGGCGACATGGTCTTCATCGGAGCCAACCTGCCCCATGTCTGGCTGAACGACGACAACAGGGGTGGCCACCGTGCCCGGTCCATAACCGTCCACTTCCGCAAGGAAATATTCAGCGACGAGTTCTATGATATGAAGGAATCCAAAGAGCTGGCCCGCTTTTTCGATCTGGCCGCCAGGGGTATACAGGTGACAGGCGCCACCCGCGACAAGGTCGGCCGCAAATTAGGTATGCTGGTCACACAGCGCGGCTTCGGCCGCATCCTGCTGCTGCTCGAGATCCTGCATATCCTGTCGACCTCCTCTGACTGCCGCTGCATAACAGAAGAAGTCTACAACCCTCGTACAACCGAAGAGGCGGTAGACAGACTGAGCCAGGTATACAGATATACTCAAAATAACTTCCACAGGGATATCGCACTGAAAGACGTCGCACAGATCGCGGGCCTCACGCCTCAAAGCTTCTGCAGATGGTTCAAAAAGAACACGAACAAACAATTCTCTGACTACCTCAACGAGCTGAGGATATTCAACGCCT
>JAFDYE010000215.1 GCA_018267585.1 Bacteroidota bacterium | reverse complement strand
TGATAGATGCGCATGGGGCGTAAAATTAAAGGATTTATGCTTTACCTTTGCGGCCTATGTCACTGTACGCCCAACGCGGTGTTTCCGCTCAGAAAGAAGAAGTTCACCAGGCAACCGAAAAGCTGGACAAGGGGCTTTACCCGAACGCATTTTGCAAGATCTATCCCGACTATCTGGGTGGCGATCCGGCGTGGGTGAACCTGATGCATGCCGATGGAGCGGGTACAAAGAGCATTTTGGCGTACCTGTACTGGAAGGAGACAGGGGATATCTCGGTCTGGAAGGGGATCGCCAAAGACGCCATCGCGATGAACCTGGACGACCTGCTGTGCGTCGGTATTTACGATAACCTCTTGTTCTCTTCTACTATCGACCGGAACAAGCGGAACATTCCGGGCGAGGTGCTTTCCGCGATCATCAATGGGTCGCAGGAATTCTTCGACGAGCTGAAGGGCTTTGGGGTAGGGATCCAATACCTGGGCGGAGAGACGGCAGACGTGGGGGATGTGGTGCGGACGATCGCCGTCAACGGGACGATGACCGCCCGCTGGCCGAAGGACAGGCTGGTGACGAATGATAAGATAAAGGCAGGGGATGTGATCGTTGGTTTTGCCAGCTATGGCCAGGCGACCTATGAGCAGGAATACAACAGCGGTATCGGTAGCAACGGGCTGACCAGCGCGAGGCATGACATGCTGCACAAGACCTATGGGGCACGATTCCACGAGTCGTATGACACTACGCTTGAAGAAAGCGTTGTTTATATCGGGCCGCACAGGATGACGGACGCGATCGACGTCTTTGTGCCTACGGGTGTCGGCGTCAGCGAAACCCGGACCACGGATATCGGGCACCTGCTGCTGAGTCCGACGCGAACCTATGCGCCTTTGCTGCGGCGGCTGCTGACCGAACAATTCGACCAGATACACGGCCTGATCCACTGCAGCGGCGGAGGACAGACCAAGTGTATGAAATACCTGCCGGCCAATTTCAGGATCACAAAGGACAATCTGTTCGAGCCGCCAGTCATTTTTAAGCAGATAAAGGAGGCCTCCGGTTCCGATGACCGGGAAATGTACCAGGTATTCAATATGGGTCACCGGCTCGAGGTTTTTACGGATGCGACGGGTGCAGACGCGATGATAAGCCTGGGGAAGGAATTCAACATCGATGCGCAAATAGTTGGGCGTGTGGAAGCGGCGGAGCAGAAAAGCCTACGCCTTGTCGTGGGAGGGAAAGATATAATTTATTGAAAATCAAAGTTTTGTCCTATTTCAAGTCTTGCACTGAACTTTTTGATCTCAACAGATGTTAATAAAAATCTAACGGACGACCTGCTTCTATCTGTAAAGGACATAGGATAATTGGAAAAGGCCATTTGAATTCCGGATTTTCTCCGAAAATCAAAAAAAAGATTAAAATTCGTTCATTTTAATCCACAACACTATGAATTTCCAGATTCTATAGCTACTTTCGCAAACGGTTCTGGTCGGATTGACATTAAATTATTTCTATATCTTTTTGCCCTTTCCGCGAACTCCCCTGGTTTTGTAGTGTTATAAAGAGGTAAGTACCCAATAGCTAAAAAGCCGCCAATTTTGTCACTTTTTTTATTTATTATTTGATATGAGGCAACTTAAGATTGCTACACAGATTACTAACCGTGATTCCCAGGCGGTTGAGAAGTATTTGCAGGAGATCTCCAAGATCCCGATGATCACTCCCGAAGAGGAGACGGTCCTCGCCCAGCGGATCAAGATGGGAGATCAGAAGGCTCTCGACAAGCTGGTGCAGGCCAACTTGCGTTTTGTGGTCTCCGTTGCAAAACAGTATCAACACCAGGGGTTATCGCTGAGTGATTTGATCAACGAGGGTAACCTCGGCTTAATTAAAGCGGCTCAACGCTTTGATGAAACCAAAGGTTTCAAGTTTATTTCATACGCGGTATGGTGGATCCGCCAGTCCATCTTACAGGCGTTGGCAGAGCAGGGCAGACTAGTCCGCCTGCCTCAAAACAAAATTGGCACCTACAACAAGGCTAATAAGGCCTACATGGCTTTCGAACAGGAACACGAACGGGAGCCCAGCACGGAAGAATTAGCCGAATTACTGGAAATGAGTGAGACGGAGATCAACAACATTTTCCAAAGCAACACCCGTCACAGCTCGCTGGACGCTCCGGTACACGAAGCGGAAGACGTAGCCATGGGTGACCTGCTGGAAGGTGGTGACGAGACGGACGATGACGTTATGAAAGATTCCTTACGCGCCGAAATTCGCCGCGTGCTCAAGTCCCTGAGCCCGCGCGAAGCGGAGATCGTCAATGCGTATTTTGGACTGGACGGCGAAAATGGAGTTACCATCGAGCAGATCGGCCAGAAATACGACCTGACCAAGGAGCGTATCCGCCAGATCAAAGAAAGGGCGATCAAACGCCTGCAGAAAGCACGTTATAGCAATGCGCTGAAAGCATACCTGGGATAATCCCACGGACATCTTAGTCAAAAGCACGCATATCTTAGTCAAAAAATTCAGTCCCGGCATTCAGGCCGGGACTTTTTGTTAGTCCACCTTCTCTACATACCAGGGGTCCCGGAGGGGGACGCACATATTATTCACACTCGGAAAGGAGGTCATTCAAATGACATTAAAATATTGATTTACTCATTATCTTCGTTGGCTTTAAATCATAAGCATAGTATGGAGCAAAAAGCAAGTGAGAAAGTACACTGTCTGATCATAGGTTCGGGTCCTGCAGGATATACCGCAGCGGTCTATGCTGCGCGTGCCAACCTCAAGCCCGTACTGTACCAGGGCATACAGCCCGGGGGACAGCTGACGATCACCACGGAAGTAGAGAACTACCCGGGCTACCCGGACGGCGTCCAGGGGCCTGAGATGATG
>JAFDYE010000214.1 GCA_018267585.1 Bacteroidota bacterium | reverse complement strand
GGCCGGCCCGTAATGATGGATTCGGCGCCGTCGCGGATCAGCTTTCCGTTGTAGGCCGTATTTCGCAGGACGTCCCAGGCCTTGTCGAGACCCGGTGTTGTAAATCCATAACGATTACGAATATACGATGATAGCCATTTTTTAAGGTCGATGGGGCCGGACTGCCAGCTGTGCTGCATCATCAACTCGTATATCATCGGGTTGGTGGCGATGCCTTCCATGGTCAGGCCGATGCCTTCCATCTTACCGGACGCGGTGTCGTGCAGCGCCAGCGCCGGGCCGGAAGCGACGCCGTCCATCCGGCCGAAGAGGTTGACATTGCCGCCAAAATTATTGAGCATATTCCACACCCACGGTTTGCCATAGAAGGCGCTGGTCCTTTTCCAGACGGGCTCTATCTCGGCCGCCAGGTCCAGGAGGAGCATATTGTCATTGGGGACTGCATCGAGCAGTGCCTGTATCTGGGGGGGCTTCCAGAACTTCCGGTCGCTATAGAAAAGCCAGCCCTGCATTACCCATACCGCGCGGGGGTCTGCCCGCTGCATGCCTTCATAGATCTTTTTGCTGAGGCCGGAGAGGAAAGCGGGGTCGTCGGAGGGCGGCTCGTTCTCGTTGAAGGTGTCGGCCGAATAGAAGTGATCGGTGCCGAACAGTGCGGCCTGTTCGTTGAGGAAACGCTGGCCGATGTCCGCGAACAGCGGGTCCGCTGCGTCCAGTATCCAGGTGTCTTTGAAGCCATTCTTCCAGTTGGTCGACTTGCAGTGCGCCGACGGGAATCTGGCCGGGAAGGAGGGTGGGACGTGGCCGGTAAAGGCGGGGAGCACCGGGGTCATGCCCAGCTCCCTTTCGCGCGCCAATATCTTTTTCTGCAGCTCTTTCTGCGATTCCATCCAGTGCATGGGAAGGGGACCGCCCCAGCCGTCCAGGTTCCCCATCCAGAACCAGGCGAAATAGGCAGGGCCGCTGAAGAAGTCTTTCAGCTCTTCGTCGGTAAAGCCCATCTTATGGTAGACCTGGTACCAGGTATATTCTTCGCCGGTGATGGCGAGGGGCATGTTGATGCCGTGAAGGGCCATCCAGTCGATCTCCTGCTGCCAACGGTCCCAGCCCCACCAGCTCATGGAATAGTTGAACGTACAATAGTTGAGGTAATAGCGGAATTTGTAAGGCGAACTGCGGCGGATCTTTGCCTTGATGCGCGGCAGGCTGACGGGAAGCCGGAGATTGCTGCCGTTCCAGGTGGACTGGCAGTGGCAGTATTCCGTCAGGTAATAGTAGAGCGCAGAGGCGATGGCAACCCCGTTGTCGCCCCTTAGGACGATCCGGCTGCCGCGGGATTCGAGCTCGAACGAATTTTTGCCGGAGTCCGCGGGTAGCGCCTCGACGACAAACGCGCCGGCGCGTTGGGGGATCACCCGCTGTAGCAGCTGAACTGAGGAGGTGAGAAAGGACTGGGCATAGCTGCCGGTGGCGATAAGGAGGAAAAGAGGGGTAAGAAGATGGCGCATTCGACTCTGGTTTACAAAAAGATCCCGGGCTTAAGCTGCAAAGTTAAGCCCGGGAAGGATGTAGTTGATCAATAGCCCGGATTCTGTTTAAGGGCGGGATTTTGAGTAAGGGCGGTTGTGGGTATGGGGAAGATGCGGTGGTTCGGGTCGGCATCTGTCTTGAATCCCCAGGCGCTTTCGTATTTGCCATAGCGGATCATGTCGTTGCGGTGCCAGCCTTCCCAGGCAAATTCGCGTATCCTCTCGTTGTAGACGGAGTCCAGGGTGATATTCGTCCAGGGGGCTGTGCTGGTACGCTGGGCCCTCAGCTGGTTGGCCAGTGACAGCGGGGTCTGGCCGTTGGTGGCTGTTCCGCCGCGGAGAATGGCTTCGGCTTTCATCAGCAGGATATCCGAATAGCGGAAGACGGGAATATCGTTGTTCTGGTTTCTGCTCGTGGACGTCGAGTCCGGGTAGAATTTGATATTGCGATAGCCCATGTTCCAGCCGATCTCATCGTTGCCGACGTCGAATTGGGGGGCGCTATACCGGAGCGTGATATCGGGAGTAAGATTGACCTGATAGGTAAAGGCGGCTGAGCCGTCGGCGCCTGCATAGGTGAAATCATAGCCGCTCTTGGTAGTTGTGACCATGAGGGGCGTGCCGTCCCGCTTGTACTGCAGACCGGTCAGCCATTGCTTGTCGCGGACATCGCCGGGGTCGTTGAAATAGGCATAAAAGGAGGCGAGGGTTGAAGCAGGCGCACCTGGTGTAAAGGGGATGCTGAAGAAATTGTATCCTGCGCCTGCAGCAACCTTGCCCATCGATCGGGGGACGTCATACCGGGAATGGATATTGACACAGCGGAAGGGCCAGGACGAAGTACCAAAAGTGCTGGTCATGGCGGGGTCGTAGGGAATAGCAAAAATGAACTCCTTACAGGACGGACCATTGGTCGGGGCGAACTGTGAGAAATAACTACTCATGGGCTGCAGGTCATAGAGGCCCGAGCCGATCACGTTGTCGCAGGCGGCGATACAGTCGTTGTAGCGGCCCGTCCCGGTATAGTATTCTGCGTTGAGGTACATCTTGGCGAGCAGGGCATAGGCCATATATCTATTTGGCCTGCCATACTGACTGGCGCTCACGCTGGTGTTGAGGTCGGGGAGGGCGGCCTTGATCTCCGATTCAATAAAGCTGAAGACCTGTGCCCTCGGCGTATTGGCCTTAGGCGTGAAGTCGCCATATGCCGTATCGATGGGAACATTTCCGTAGTTGTCCATCAGGAAGAAATAGGCCAGGGCGCGGGCCATTTTGACTTCGGCAATCCAGGGGCGTTTGGTAGCGTCCGAACCGGCTGCGGTCTTGAGGATAGAGAGCGTTTGATTCGCCACGCCGATGATGGTGCTACACCAGGTCCAGTTGCCGTTGACATAACCATTGTCCGCGTTCCAGCTATGATAGTGCATCTGCTGATTTTGTGCGCCGTCGAACCAGTTGCCGCCCCTGGCTGGCATGATCCCTTCGTCGGTGCTATAGGTTTGCTGGAAGAAATACTCAACGGCATAGTTGCCCCTGAGCACGACATACACCGGTCCAACGACGTTGGGGTACTGGGTGGTATCGGCGGGGAAGGCGCCGGGCGTCAGCTCGGACGTGACTGCTTCGTTCAGCTTATGACAGGACGTGACGAGCGTCGCCATCAGCACGGGGAAGAGGAAATATCGCAATATTTTTTTCATATACATGAGTTTTGTCGTTGGGATTAAAAGGAGGCATTGAGGCCGATGAGGAACTGGCGGGTCCTGGGGTAGAAATTGTTGTAGTCTACTCCCGGGGAGATTCCGCCCTGGTTGACCTCCGGATCGATCCCTTTATAGCCGGTGATGACAAAAAGGTTGTTGACTGTAGCATACAAACGCAGCGACCGGACCCAGTCCCCGATGCTGTTGAAATTATAACCTAGGGTGGCGTTGTCGAATCGCAGGTACGAGCCGCTTTCTATGAAACGGGAAGAATAGATATACGCCGTAGAGTTCTTGACGGACTCGCTTGCTGCATCCTTGAGGATATTGGTATATTCCGCGGTCGCCGGGCGGAAGAGGTCCGCGCGGGTGGCGTTGAATATCTTGTTGCCCAGGACACCTCTGAGGAAGATATTGAGGTCGAAGTGGCCGTAGCGGAATTTGTTGGCCCATCCGAACAGCAGTCTGGGTTGGGCGTCGCCGAGGTAATGATAGTCTACGCCTATCTGGGGCGTTGTGGTGAGCTGGCCTTTCCCTGAAATATACTGTGACACGCCGTTGGCGTCCTTGCCGGCGTACTGTGTCGAGAAGAACTGACCGAGGGGCTTGCCCGCCTTCAATATCTGGAGGGTGCTGCCTGACTGGCCGCCACCTTCGGGATCGGAGAGGCGTATGGAGTCGCCGCCCGCGAAGAGGGGGTTGGTAAGGCTGATGATCTTATTGGTGTTGTGGGCGAGATTAAGGCTGGATGTCCATCCGAAATCGTGCCTGTCGACGATATTGGCCGTAATACCCAGCTCGATACCCTTGTTGGTCATGCTGCCGCCATTGGCTGCGATGCTGCCGGCCGGGACGAGGATGGGATCGACGGCATAGTTGTAGATCATGTCCGTCGTTCTCTTGTTATAGAGGTCGACGATGACGGACAGCCTGTTGTTCAGGAAGCCAAGGTCCAGACCGACATCGGCGGTAGCCGTCTTTTCCCAGCGCAGGTTGCTATTGGCTGCCTGGATGGGGCCATAGGCGGCGATATTCGAGCCGTTGTAGTAGAACGTGCCGTTGTTCCCGGAAAGGAACTGGGCCGTATAGGCGTTGAAGCCGGAGGAATTGCCGGTGACGCCATAGCTGCCTCTAAGTTTGAATTCGCTGAAGAGCCGGCTGTCACGCATAAAATTCTCCTGGCTGATGCGCCATGCGGCGCCGACCGAGGGGAAATAACCCCACTGGTGGTTGGCGCCGAATACCGAGCTGCCATCACGACGGAGGGAAGCCTGCAGCAGGTATTTGTCCATATAGCTATAGTTGATACGTCCGAAGTCGGAGATCAGGCGGGTCTTGTAATAGACGCCATCCGAACCAAAACTGACGTTCCAGTTGGAAAGGCCGTAGGGATTGCTTAGCGCAAGGTTGTTATAGCTGATACTATTGACGGGGAAATTAGCGGTAGTGACCGTAAAGCCTTCATTGGTCGTCTGGTCCTGCCAGGAGTAGCCGATGACGGCGTTGATGCCGTGGTCGCCAAATTTCCTGTCCCAGGTCAGGAAGCTCTCGATGACCTTGGTCGTGGTCTTATAGGAGGACCGGGTCGCCTGGCCATTTCTGCCGAACGTCTGCTGCACGTGTCCGGTCAGACCCGGGTCGGGGTTGTTGTACATGCCCGTGTAGTTGTTGGTAAAATAGCTGTCCAGGAACTCGCCCTGCAGACTGGAATAGTCCTGGTAGGAGAGGTTGAGGTCGTATTTCAGGCCGAAGGGCAACTTGACCTGGGTAAAGAGACTGGCTGCGAGATTGTTGTATTTGGTGTTCAGCTGGCTGTGGTCCATCATGGCCACAGGGTTGTAGTAGTTCTGGTTGGTAAAATTTTCAAAAAAGCTGCCGTCTGCGTTGCGCACAGGGGACACGGGCAGATAGAGAGCGGACTGCAGCAGGACGGTATTGCGATAGGGGATATCGTCCGAATTGCTGATGGAATTGGTAACGTTAAGGCCAATGCGCAGCTTGTCTTTGATCGCGTACTGCTCGATAGCCAGCCGGCCGATAACGCGCTGCAGCTGGCTGTTGCGGAGTATACCCTGCTTGTCGGCGTAGTTGAGGCTGGCGATATAGTTGCTGTGGTCGGTGCCACCGCCTACCGAGATATTGTGGTTGGTGGAAAAGGCCGAGCTTCTTTCGACGGCCTTCTGCCAGTTGGTGCTGGCTCCCTTATCGTCAGCGGGGGTGAAGGCCAGGCCGTTCTTTGTGACGAATGATCTCAGCCCGGCCGCGTCCATCACCTTCAACTCGCTGCTGACCTTTTCGAGGCCTGCGTATCCGCCGTAGGAGACCTGCGCTATGCCGGCCTTGCCTTTCCTGGTGGAAACCATGATCACACCGTTGGCGGCCCGATTTCCATAGATCGCAGATGCAGCGGCGTCCTTTAGGATATCGATCGAGACGATGTCATTGGGTGCGATCAGGGAGATGTCGGCGCCGGGGACGCCATCTATCACATAGTACGGAGTCTGCGAGCTGTTGATGGTGGAAGCGCCTCTCAGAACGACGGCGGCGGGGGTATTGGGGTCGCCGTTGGCGGTGATGTTCAGGCCGGGGACCTTGCCCTGCAGCAGCTGGCCGACGTCGGTGATGGCGCCCGCATTAAGGTCTTCTTTCTTTACCGTGCTGATGGCGCTGGAGAGGTTCTTCCTGGTCTGGCGGCCATAGCCGATGACGGCTATTTCATTGAGCGATGAGTTGGACTCCGTCAGGCTTATCTCGAGGGATTCCTGGCCGGAGATGGTTATCTCACGGGGATCATATCCGACATAGGAAACGAGGATCGTCTCTCCCTTGTTGACGGATAGCATGAACTCTCCCTTATCGTCCGTCGCCGTACCTTTTTTGGCGCCTTTCACGGTGACGCTGACGCCGGCGAGGGGTTTACCGGATGCCGTTGTGACCTTCCCGTGGACAATAACGGGCGGGACGGGGGCTGGTTCCGGGACTGGCCGCGGTTTGATCACCACGGTCTGCTCTACGATGGAATAGTCGAATGGCTGGTCCTGGAAGCATTTGCTCAGCGCCTCTTCCAGGCTGGCGTTCTTGAGGTTGATGGTCACCTTTGTGGCCCTGTCCAGTTGTTTGGTGTTATACCAGAAGGAGTAGCCACTTTGGCGATGTATCTCCCGGAAGACCTTTTCCAGTGGGGCTTCTTTTACGGAAATTGAGATCTTCTGGGCATGCCCGGTGGCGGCTACCTGGAGACAGGCTGTGAGGATCAGGAATGCCGTCAATTTCATAACAAGCAGAATTTTGGTTAAAAACCGGGCGGGAGTGGCCGTGGGGGGGTGAGGCCGTCCCGACCCGATTTTGCAGAAAGCAGTCGGATTCATAAATTTGATCGTTTGGGTTAAGAAATGAACAGTGGTCGAACGCTGTTGTTTATAATTGACCCGACACCGACCGGGAGACGGGCCAACGTCCCCGGTTTTTTTGTCTTGTCAAATCTTTTGCCGGATAATTTTACCGGGTCTTTAACTCGATCGGATAATGATCTTTTTGTTTTCGGCCATCAGCTGGACTCCGCTGATGTTCATGATCTTTAGCACGCCTGCCAGGGACGTTCTCCGGGAGAACCGGCCGCTGAACCGGTCTGCGGTTACTGGTCCCTGGTAGATGATCTCTACGTCATACCACCGGGATATCTGTCGCATGACCGTTGTGATCTCTGCGTGGTCAAATTCGAAGGCGCCTTCTTTCCAGGCGATGACCTCGTCGGCGTCGGGGACGTGGGCCGTTCTCATTTCGCCGCTGCTGCCCAGGAAGGCCTGCTGGTCGGGCCTGAGGGTAGCGGATGCCGCGGGCGTGGCCAGTCTGACCGCGCCTTCCAGGAGCGTCGTCCTCATCTCGGGTTCATCGCTATAAGCATTGACATTGAACCGGGTACCGAGCACGTCTATCTCTGCCGGGGTGGATGAAAAGCCTTTTACCGCGACCCGGAAGGGCATCCCGGGGTTGCGGGCAACGTCGAAGTAAGCCTCTCCGGTTATCTCGACCCTTCTTTCTTTTCCGGAAAAGGCGGTGGGATAACGGATGGAAGAGCCGGCGTTCAGCCAGACCTGGGTGCCGTCCTGCAGGGTGAGCCGGTACTGTCCGCCTTTTGGCGTAGTGAGGATGTTATAGGTCTTTTCTTCGGAAGGGGTCGTTGCGGCGGTGTAGGTGATGCGGTTGTCTCCCGCCTTGCTGACCTGTGCTCCGCCCTGGGTGGCGAGGCTTCCTGCCGATGCGTTGTCCAGGTTGATGGTCGAGCCGTCGGCAAGCGTCAGCGTCGCTTTGTCGGACCCCGGGCCGATGTCCTGGCGGGGTGACGGGGAGGTAGCAGCCACGGTTGCGGGTCGTCCTTTGCTCCTGGTAAAGTACCAGGTGCCTGCTGCCAGCAGGAAGATCGCGGCTGCTGCGGCGGCAGGTCTGAGGAAGCCCAGTTTCCTCATCGGGGGTGAGCTGTGTCCAAGGCGCTCCCGGATATCTTTCAGCATATCCTGCTGCAGCTGGTTGAAGAGCCGGGCCTCTTGGGGGTCGAGCTCGAGCTGCGTGTCATCAAAGCTGTCATACCAATTGAACAGGAATATCCTTTCTTCCGGACTGATGGTCCCGTCCATCCATTTTTGGCTTAGCTCCCGGATCTTTTGAGAATTAGGCAGGTCTGTCATCGCCGCTATTTTAGATATAGCGCTCTTTGTGGGGCCGATCCCTTAGTCCGGCGAAAATTTTTTTTCAAAGAAAGAACGCGAACAGGTGGGAGAGGCCGAGGCGTAGCTTGCGGAGGGCGGAGGAGAGGTGCGCTTCAACCGTTTTTTCGGCGATCCTGAGCTCGGCGGCGATCTGTTTTTGAGAATAGCCTTTTTCGCGGCTGAGGCGATAGACGATGCGGCATTTTTCGGGGAGGTTCTTTACGAGGTTGTCCAGCTGGGACCTGAGCTCGTTGGCTTTTAGCTGATCAATTGTATCGTTGGCGGCCTCCTGCCAGTCCCGAATGACCTGCTGCTGGTAGCGCTGCTGCCTGCTCTGTGCCGCGAACCGCCGGAAGACCTCATATTTTACTGCCGAGGCCAGATAGGTGTTCAGCGAGCAGTCGATAGCGAGGCTGGCCCTTCTTTTCCAGAGACCACAGAAGACATCCTGGACGATCTCGCGGGCTTCTTCCAGGTTGCCCAGGCGATGCACGTCAGTCACCAGCATCCTGTCCCGATATCGCTGGTATAGTATAGTAAACGCCTGTTCGTCGTCCTGGCGTAACAGCTGCAGTAGTTCCTGGTCCGTATATGGCTCGTTCGTCGGCATTTGGCAAACAACTGGCAGTAAAAATATGAAAAAGTTTAAATTTATTTAATTTGAACTTTATGCCTTCCAGTCGAAATTGACGACTCTGCCGTTGAGTCTCCATTTTTCCGGACGGTTGTTGGTCATCCAGTCGAGCGGTTCGCCCGTAGGCTGTGGCTTTGCGGCCATAGCGAAGCATTTCCGGATGTATTCCTTCTGTTCGGCGCCTGTCGCCTCGGGCTGGGCGGAAATGAAGAGCGGCGCGCCGCTTTCGGCCAGCAGCTGCATCCATTGCCTGTTCCGCTGCCAGGCTATCTGAGTGGTGACACCGACGCAGTCGCCGTCGACCGCGTAAAATGCATTGTGCTGCGGCAGGCGGAATGCCAGTGTATTGACGCCATATCTGACAACCCTGTCCCATTCCCGGCCGCTGGTGTCGTCCCCGGTGCGGTTGAGCTCGAAGAGGCCGGCGGACAGATGGCTCACCGTATTGCAGCCGATGAGGTACATGTCTCCTGCTGCTTCCCGGATGGTCTCATACAACCGGGTGATGATCTCGGCATTGGTTGCCGACCTGTCGCTGAAGCTCCATCCTTCTTTTGTTAAGCCTTCGCTCATCTGCGAACCCCATCTTCCAAAAATATCCCAGGTGCTGTAGTCGTGCTTGACCATCTGGAACCCCCAGTCCTTATAAAGGCTGATCGTTGCTCCGATGCGGTGGAGGTTCTCCGGCTGTGTCGGGTCGAGGTAGCGTTCTTCGCCGCCGGTCGCCCTTGGGTTCAGGCGGGCCGGAGGGTCGCCTGCATTCGCGAGCAGAGGACGTGTCCACAGTCCGGGCCGCATGCCCAGCTGCTTTATGTCCGCGGCGACTTTTGACATGTCCCCAAATTTGGCGTTGGCTCTCGTAAAGACGGAGCCATCCTCCCAGCCGTCGTCGATCACCGAGAATGGGCGGTTGCCGCTGTCCGGCGCCAGTTCGGCCATCGCAGCGGTGGTGGAAAGGATCAGCTCTCTGGAATTCTTCCCATAGGCAAAATACCAGTCGTTGATGCCATAGACGGGGCTGGCCGGAAGTCTTGGCTTTTCGCACATTATCCTGCAGAATCTTGCTTCGGTGTGGAATGGGTCCTCTCCGGCGAGGCTCTGCGTGGCGACCAGCTGTGCGGCGTCCAGAACGCGATCGCCAAGCACGACGCCGGACCCGCCGGAGTGGAGGTCCAGAACGAGATCCAGCCGCCCCGGCGCGGCCTGCCAGTAACAAAAGCTTCGCGCGCCCGTCATTACCCCAAATGCGTGCGTCTGCTCTCCGTCGTGGACAAGCATATACCAGGGCGCCCTGGTTGGCGGAGCCGCCTGCCAGGAAAGGTCGCCGTAGCTGCGTTCCCAGGCGTCACCGACATACTGCGCTGTGGCGGAAAAGACCTTTTTCCAGGTGAGCTTTATCTGTTGCAGCGCCATGCCCGGGGCGTGAAGCCGGATATTCATGGCCTTGTCTTTCTGTTGGAGCCCGACGGCGAGCCCGCCCAGGGACCAGCGGTCATTGCCTCCCGCGAGGGACTCCCAGCGGCCTTCCCGCCAGACCGAGACGGCCGAAGGATATTGCAGGCCCCAGGCCGATCCGTCAGGGCCGGAATTTGCGTTTGTGGGTAGTCGTTGAAATATAAGCGCCGCGGCAGAAAAGCCCGTTAGCTGAAGGAAATGTCTTCTTTGCATGGGACAAATGTAATACTTCCGGCAGCTACAAAACGTCCCTGTCGATGGTAAATATGGGCTATCGCCTGATCAGTTCTGTGGAATATATCAGCTTGTCGGTCCTTATCCTGAGCAGATACGTCCCCGGCGCGAGCGCCTGGCCCGTTCTGACGTCAAGCCTTCCATTTCCCTCATTGTGAACATACAGCGACGGTACCTGCTGCCCGTCCGTCGTCCAAAGTCCAAGCGCGACCGGAACGACGCCGGTTGGGAGGCTGACCGAGAACTGCGTAGCGAAGGGGTTTGGATAGACGGATATGACGGAGGCGCGCGTATTCTCAAGGGCTTTGACCGGACTGTAGATGGCCGTCCGGGTAACGGCATTGAAGTAGGCGATGCGGTAGTAGCTGTTGCCGGCGAACGGCTCCCGGTCGGTCGTGCTATAGGTCTCCCCGGGACCGGGATCTATTGCTGATGACAGGGGCGCATACTGTATGCCATCGCCGGACCTTTCTATAAGCGCCCTGTATCCCGCCGTATCTCCGTCAATATGCCAGCTGAGGCGAACGTCTCTTCCTGCGACTGATGCCGAAAACGAAATAAAATGGACGGGCAGCAGTGTTGTCGCTGCGCAGGACGTACAGCTCTTGAACAATGTTGCGCTTCCCCAGGCATTGGTATGCCCCCTCGAAACAAAACAGCTGGAGTCCGTAATATGGGAAGGGGAAAGGCATAGCCTCACGGAGCCGCTCGAGGTCAGGTTTTCACAGAGATAAGAGTGGTCCTGTACGGATACGCATGCTCCTCCGGAGGGGGCGTTATAGGCGCCGGGGGCATTGTTGATCAGCGTCGACATGGCCGTCTGGCTGCCTGCGCCGAGGCAGACGCTCCCGGCTGCAGACTGGGGGTCGGTCACGATCCCATGCATGCTGGCCGTGCCGTTGTTCACAAACCAGGAATAAGGATTGTTGATCACGAACCAGTCAAAGGGCACTGTGAGCACTGATGACGTGGAGGCGTTGATGAATACGTTTGGGTTCACCGGGCTGGCGTGCGCGTTGTCTAACGAAAGGCTTCTTTGTATGGTCACCGTCCCATAATTGTAGACATAGCATCCTCCGGAAAGCTGGAGTGTCGTACTGCCGCCGATGGTCAGGCTGGCGCCCGGAAGTACATACACGATTCCGGAATTGAAACTGAACTGGCTAAGAGTCAGATTGCCGCAGACGATAAGCGTGCCGCCGCTGAGGGTCAGGCTGCCATAGGTGGCAGGCGAACCGTAATACCACTTGGAATCGGGAGCTGCAATAGTTTCGCCATCTGCGGCTTTCTGTTCGGTGCCGGTGCAGGCGGGTGCTGGCGGCGCAACAAGGCACTGGGCTTTCGAACGACTGAATAGTACATGTACGAGAACAAATGTGCAGAGGAGCAATCGTAAAAGGGTGCGCATAGGTTTGGATTTAGCGTTGCGTAAATATATTGCCCCATCCGCCGGGCGCCAAGCGAACCTGCGGTAACTGCACCAAATGCTGAATGGATCCGATGCCGGGATGTCTCAATTGCGGCTGCCTGGTTTTTTGCAGCTCATACGGTAAATGCTCCGGTTCATACAGGCCTCTCTGCAGGATGGCTGACGGCCCGATACCTTTGGCGATGGATTCGCGTTAATGACCCGAATATCCAATCTCCGAATCAGGCATCAGACTTAGTATATGCGTATATTAGTAGCAGAAGACGAACGCAGGCTCATCCTCGAACTGGAGGCCGCACTCAGAAATTTCTCCAGCCGCATTGATATCGTGCTCATCCCGCCCGACCAGCCCGGCCAGGTCTCGAACCGTCACCGGCAGCGGTTTCTTGTGAAGCAGGGGCAGAAATTCCAATCGATACCCGTAAGGGATATCCACTATTTTTTTGCCGAGGACAGATTTGTCTTTTGCAGGACAATGGACAACAGGAAGCATCTCATCGAATACAGGATAGAAGAGCTTGAACAGATGCTCGACCCTGCTCTCTTTTTCCGCGTCAACCGCAGATTCCTGACCTCCATTTATTCCATTGATATGGTATATCCATATTCCGGCAACCGGCTAAAGCTCCAGGTAGTACCACCGTGCCGGGAAGAGATCATCGTCAGCAGGGAAAGGGTGCCGGAGTTCCGCCGATGGATGGGAGAATAGTGTTGGTGAGCTAGTTGCCTTCCTTTACCGGGTATTTATGATCGATCCAGTCTACCTTAATGTTGTGGGAAAGGTTGAGCAGCCGTGCGCGGGTAAAATGCATCTCGTTGAGAAGGGTGAATGCTGGCCTGACGTTGGGGCAGTGCTCAAAAGGACAACAGCCGCAATAAATGATGACCTCTTTGCCGGGGTCTTGCTTTTGGAGGAGCCGCTTCAGCGAGTCGAGGTTTTGGCTGTCCTTTGCCGGACCTGTTTCTATAGAGCCTTTGATGAGGCCGGAAGGGCCAACGCATATGATCAATGGCGGGTTGACGGCAGGATGGCTGATCTTTGCGGCCAGCTCGGAAGGTTCCAGCAGCTGGGCCGGTGTCCAGGGCTCGGTCTGACGGATGAATGTCGCTGTCATTACAAAAAGCAAGGCTAAAGATGCGCGGGTTGTCATGGTATAAAGGTAGTAAAAGGGAGGTTCCGATGCTCAGGCGAGCCTGTTTTGAGGTAACTTTATGTAACGCGCGCCTAAACCATCGATATGTCAAAGACAGTGCTAAAGCCCATCCTGGGATTCCTGCTGCTTTTTGCGGTCTACCATTTCCCGGAATTCTTTGATTCCTTTTGGATAATGGCCATTTTCAAGATCGGATTCCTGGCGGTCGCCTACCTTGTCGCAAGATGGCAGGGATGGAAAGGGCTCGGAGGCTATGGCCTTGGTTTGCGCCGGGGCTGGTATGTGAAATTGGCCGGGGGGATGGTCGCCGGGCTGGTCGCCTTCTCTATCGCTGTGTTCGTCTCGATGGAACTGGGCTACGAGAACTTCCGGTCGTTTGCGCCTTTTAGGATTGTCGCGGTCCGACTTCCTGCCCTATTTGTCCTGACCTTTTTTCCATCCATTGCGGAAGACATCCTGACAAGGGGCTATTTGTATGGACACCTCTCCAAAAAAATGCCTCGCTGGGGCTGGGTTGTTTTTTCTGCAGGTTTGTATGTGCTGAACCATATCTGGCGACTGGGGGAAGGGCTGGCCGTCCTGTCCTATTTGTTCGCTTTTGGCGTTTTGCTGGCATATGCGGTATGGCGAAGCGGATCACTGTGGCTTGCCCTGGGAATTCACTGGGGAGCCAATATTGCCTTTGAGGCCTCGCGTACCTTTGTTGTTTCGGATACGGTGGTCGCTGAGGCAGGCAACCGGGTCCTGGCCCTTACGTGGTTGACAGCAGTTGTGCTGTATGTCGGAGTCGATCGGTTGCAGGAGTTGAGGAAAAGGATCGAGGGACAATAGTTTAATGATCCTCTGCATTTTATTTCCCCATGCTTTCGGATATCGCGATCAACAAGCTCTATATTCCGGACATCGACAATATCGTCACGGGCGAAAAGATCAAGAGTAAATATTTCGGGAAGGAGGTAAAGCCGGCCAACGGGCTGTTCCTGGAACAGAAGGCCAGGCGTATGCTGAATTCGATCGCAAGCCTGTTTCCCGAGGAGGTGGTGGAAAGGGTCAGGTCGATCGTGAAGCGATAGCAGCTGGCTACTGGCCGGGGGACAGCCCGACTTCTCCGTTGCCGTCCGGATCATTGTTATTTTGCACGAAATAGTCCCTCAGCGGGACAAGCCTGTCGGTATTGATCAGGTCTACTCCGCAGCTCATCAGGAAATTCCATACGCGGGCTTTATCGGGGGAGCCCCAGAGCCGGACCTTGGCGCCGATGGCGTGGGCGCGGTCCACCAGCGTTGTCAGCCGCTGCTGATCCGAAAACGGTATCTGTCCCTTCCCTTTCCAGCTGATCAGGCGGGAGTATCTGCAGCTCGCGGTAAAATACAGGTCGTGCAGGTTCTGCCGGAGATCGAGCCTGTTGAGGTCGGCGTCTACGAATAAGTATCGCGGTCCGCCACGTTCGAGCCAGCCCATTGGGCGATGGCCGGTGATGACAAGTGTAATGTTCCGGATGGTCAGCTTTCCGTCCTCGCAGCTGGACAGCACCGGTCTATACCTATCGAGCAGCTTGTTCAGCGCCTTGATGGTCCTTACGCCTTTTGATTTGACGTCGATCATCAGCACGATGGTATCCAGCGGGGATTGCCGGCACTCGCCGTCCATCGCGAAGCGTTGCAGCAAGGGACGGAAGTAGAGCTCCTCCAGCGTCCGCCTGTGGCCCAGAAAGGGCGGGTTGTGCGACACGATCAGACGGGAATGTCTGAGATAGACGTCGGCTTCTACATGCGTAAAGCCATTGTCGAGGGCGTCCAGCAGCGGGCGTTTGTGCCAGTAGTCGTTATGGGCGTAAGCATGGGGGAGGGAAAGTACCTGTGCATCTGTTGCGGGACAGAAAAAATACAGTCCGGCCATCAAAAGGCCGGCTATCTTTTTTAAACGCTGGTACGGACGGGTCGCGGGGGCCGGTTGGTGCATATTGGGTTAGCTTCTGTGAACAGGTTGTAGTGAGTTCCCCGGTTGGGAATGATGCATGCGGAGATCGTCGAAGCTATATTCGTGCTGTTGTTGAGAGCCTTTCGTGGAGGACGCCGGCGCCCGGCTGATCATCCGAGATTTAAGATACTACAAATTTGCGATTTACCCGTGAGATTTTTAGCTGCCAGTTGTTAACCCTCGGTTAAGTTAGGGATGTCCGCTATAATGACACCATGGTTACATGTATTTACGGCGAAGGTACTATTTGATCGTGATGCCGGTGGTCCTGTGCTGAAAGATGGCCGCCTTCTTCGACGGCTCCGACACTTTTACCGAGATGAAGGCGGAGTTTTTGACGTCGTCCAGGACGATGGCGGTCCGGTAGTCCTTCTTCTTTGCCGACAGGGTCACGTTGCTGAAGTCTACGTCCTGCGCGTGGCGGATATAAGCGCCCCAGGCGGGAAGCTCGGTGAACATGGAGAAGTCGGGATAGGCCTCGGGCCGTTCGGGCACCTTGTCCAGGGAATCGAGGTCGCGTCTGGCGAAAAGAGGGTTGCCGCCACCGGGGTATCGGACGTCGACGTTCTCCAACGATACTTTACTGATCAGGGCGTCGGGCATCCCGGCAATGACGATGGGCGAGATGTTGCGGGGCATATCCTCTATGGGACCTTCGTAGTCATATCCCGCGTCGGGTTTGCCGGCAGCGATCTCTATATCGACGTTGCGGATGCGGATGTTCTCCATTCTTCCTTTTTTGCCTTTTACTCTTTCCCCAATTCGGAGGAAGATGGCGTGGCCCATATTGATGCCCGTCAGGCCGTCCACATCCACATTCTCGACGAAGCCGCCGTCGACCGCCTCGAGGGCGACTGCCGAACGGTAGGTGTCAAATGTCCTGTTGTTAAGGATCCGGATATTCCTGAATCCGCCATAAGAGGCGGTACCGAACTTGATCGCGTTGGCGCTGCTGCGGATGACATTGTTGCGGATGAGGATATTGTTGCAGAATTTGGAACCATCGTGGGATTTGAGACAGACCCCGTCGTCGTCTGCGTCGATATAGGAGTTCGTAACGGCGACGCTGTCGCAGTCTACGATATCGATACCGTCGTTATTCCAGAACGCCTTGCTGTCGACATAGATGCTGTCGAGCCGCAGGTTGACGCACTGGTCATAGGTCTCGACCCAGCTGGCGGCATTGCGGATGGTGATGCCTTTCATGAGTACATTGCGGCAGCCCCGGAAATTGATCAGCATGGCGCGGATATCGGCTTCCGGCCGGTCGTTGCGGAAGAGGTTTTTGATCAGCCCTTTGTGGTAGATGTCGGTGACGTTGACCGCCAGCTGTCTGCCCTGCCCGTCGATGACCCCTTTCCCTTCGATCCCTATATCGTGCTGGTCATAGGCAAAGATCAGAGCAGTTACCAGCAGTTTGTCGTAGTCGAACGGATTTAGCGAGCCGACGAGGACCGCGCCTTCCTTCAGAACGATGGTCACGTTGGATTTGAGGTGGATAGAGCCGGTGAGATACCGGCCTACGTCAAAGACCAGGCGTCCGCCGCCGTTGTTGTTGACAAAGTCGATGGCGAATTGTATCGACCGGGTATTGAGCGTCAGACCGTCCGACCGGATGCCAAAGAGTGAAGCAGGATAGTCCTTCGCGTTTGCCGCAGATCCCGTGAAAGCGACGCCGGTGAAAGCCATGACGACCAGGAGAATATATTTTATCCGTTGATAATTATTTTTTAATGGTCGGATAGAACCTCGCTGTTCATTCCCTTGTGTGTCAACGTTCGTAATACTCGGTTTCATCTTCTTTGAATTATTCAATTAATACAATTTTACCGGTCCGAGCAATCCCATCGACTGTATCGGCTGGTCCTGTCTTTTCTCATTGGTCCATTTCTGGGCGATGCCATTGTCTTTCAGGGTCTTCATATAATTGCCCATGGTGGTGACGACTTTTATCTCCAGTATATTCTGTCCGGACTGCAGGAGGTTGTCGATGCGATAGACCCTTCGGCCGAACCACTGTATGCCGGCGTCTTTGCCGTTGACGGAGAGACCCGATATGCCGGCCACTTTTCCGAGGTTGATGTATTTCCAGAATTCCCCGTTGTCGGCATTGACGGTGACGCGATACAGCACCGTTCCCGAAAAGGCTGCGAGCGCCGGGTCGTCTTTCAGGTCGGTCAGTGTCGGCATGGTGGCTGTCCTGACCGAGCCGTCCAGGTGGTGTAGTTCAACCTGCCAGGGCCCGTTGACCGGGAAGGTCGTCACGGCCGTGCCGGGGAGGGGGTCCCAGGCGGGGCCTTTTTTCTCCTTGTCAAAAACGACCAGCCGCGAATCCCCTGTAGCCAGATCGATGGTCATGGGTTTGGCTCCGTCACCCACATAATAACGTTCCCCCGTAGCGGCATCCCAGATCCATGCCTGCCTGCCTGCGCCCAGTTCTTTTGAAGGCAGGATGGTAATGGAATGTTCGTCGGTCAGGTCCGAGTTGGCGATAAAAAGCCATTCTGTATCACCAGCCTGGTATCTCACCTGGCTGACAAAGGACGTCGGCTTGTCGATGTGCACATAGGGCGCCAGTTGGTATTTCTGCTGGATGTCGCGATACCACTGCAGGAAGTTCCCGTCCGGCTTGCGGACGAAGATAAAGCGGTCGGGCATGGCCTTCATCCTGGCGACCCAGTCATTGACCGCTGCGTCGCGACGGGGATAGTCTGCGAGGCCGAGCGATCTGTTGGGAATGGTCTCGACGCAGATAACGCGTCCGCCTGCGGAGACGAACTGAAAGAGCTTTTCGGCAGTCCCGGGTTCCATGCGTTCGACATTGACGAGCATCAGCGTATGATACGAGCGGGGACCGTAGACGAGCCGGCCGTTCCTGATCGCGGCGTCGAGGATCACCTGGTCGGAGACGTAGTCGCAGGCGCTGCCGTTCTGGTGTATGGCCTCCCAGACCATGGGCAGCCAGGCGGGATACATGAGGGAAGGAAAGGGTTCGTTCTGGGCCCCGTCGACGCTCCACATGTCGTTGACCGGCGGAAGCACCGCGATATCGGCGAACATGGTTCCCTGCTGCAGCAGCGCTGAGAGACGGGCCTTATAGTCGGTAAAACGACGGAACCAGGGCCACCAGTTGTTGCGTTCATTGATAAAACAGCCATAGCGGATCCATCCGGGGAAGGGTGCCTGCGGCGGCGAGTAGTTGAAGCCATGGAAGACGGGATGGGTCACGCCCGAAATGGCGCTCTGGTCGCCGGCGCTCTTTAGTATCTCGAGCGTGGCGTTGAACACCATATCCGTGTTGGTCAGCTCTTCGCAGCTGATGTGTTTTTTTCCTTTCAGGTGGGCCGCAGAGGAAACGTATTTGTTGATCATCGAGTAGGCGCGGCCGTAGTGATAGTCGGCCTCGCTGAATTCCTTCCCGATGCCGTATTTGATCCAGGTCTCGCATTCGGGCAGGTCGATGGTCAGGCTGCCTTCGAGGGGATGATAGCCCCTGCCATAAGCCTGTACGCGGGACAGGACCTTGTTCTCGTGGCACCAGTCGTTGAACGTTTTTATAAAGCGCTCGGCGACCAGTTCGGTCTTTGTCCGGTCGAAGTCATACCGCACGCGTTCGATAGTATCCTTCAGGTCCCGGTCAAGACCGGTACCATAGTCGAAGTCATAGATATTTCCCATCGCCCCCGTCTTGAACATGGTAAAGGGCAGGTAGGGCCTCAGCTCATAGCCTCTTCGTTTTTTAAACTCCTCTTCCATGTCGGAGCACCAGTTGGCCCCTTCCAGCTCCATGCTGTCCGTAAAGAAGGATCTTATACGGCCGGCCAGCGGGCCGATCTGTTGTTGGATGGTGTCGGACATGTGGTTGAGGTATTTCTTTACCGCCCCCTCGTTGTAGTGGTTGAGGACGGGGCCGTTGGCGCCGGGTGCGCCATTGATGACCTCCATCGAGCCTTTCACCTTTACGAGGCCGAACAGGACCCATTTGCCTTTGGGGATATGAACGCGGAGCGTCTGTCCCTTGATCTGGTCCGTAAAGTCCTTTACCTCGCCGATGATGTGCAGCGGATCGGGGGCTAATTTGACGGCCATGATCTCCATAAGACGGCCTGGGAATGGGGAGGTGACCGCGGGATCGGCTTCCTTAAAGAAGTCGAAGAGGGACACTTCGTATTCGTCGGGGCCTTCCAGCTTGTGTGTGGCGATGACCACGGTCTGCGAACGTTCGTCCCCTTCGAGGTATTCCGCGCCGAACGGCCAGCCCGAGCCGACGATGAGGTCGCAGGTGATGTCCAGCGACGCCGCCTCCTTCAGGGTGAAGTCCAGCAGGTCGACCCATTCCGGGCTTAGCCAGGGAATGGAGGGCTTGCCCAGGTCGTCTGTGCGGGCCGGGAACTTGATAGGGTTGATCTCTACTCCGCCGATGCCCGCCTCTTTCATCAGCCGGAGCTCGCGTGCGATCTCGTCCTTCTCGACCTTGTCCCCGTTCCACCACCATCTCACGAACGGACGGTGGATGGATTGGGGATCTTTGAAGATCTCATAGAGTGGAATGGGCTTGCCGTCGGGCGCCGGCTTAGCCCAGGCCGGCGCCAAATTCATGATCGTGTATCCGGTAGTCAGTATAGAGCTGCGGAGCAAAAAGGTTCTTCTATCCATGGTCTATTTACGGTAAATAAGAGGGTTCTGGAGTTCGTTGTTCAATGGGTCACCGATCGACAGGGTCTTTACATATCCTTCCGGCAACACGTTGGGTTGTCCGTTGTAGACATTGCCATCAGGCATGTAGGCGCAGGTCATCGCCCGACGGTAACCGCTGGTCATATTGGCACCCGCGCCGTGGATGGTAAGGCCGTTGTGGAACGAGCAGCTGCCGGCCTTCATCGGAGCCGCGACCGAATTGACGGTCGCAAATTCGGGATAGACGGTGAATATCCCGTCCATGTTCTTGCCGATGCCGCTGTTGTCGAACCGGGTACCCTTATACGAGCCAGGGATGAAGTAGAGGCAGCCGTTCTCCGGGGTTGCGTCATCCAGCGCTACCCAGATGGAGAGGGCTTTCCTGTCTGTAAAAGACCAGAAAGGGGTGTCCAGGTGCCAGGCCGTCGGGTTGGCCCAGGGGCGTTTGAAAAGGGCCTGGTCATGCCAGATGCGGATGCCATCCGCGCCGGAGAGCCTTGCCACCATCTCCCCGAGGCGGGGGTCGGTCATCAGCCTTTTTACTCCCGGATGGGTCTGCCAGAGATTGATCAGCTGATCAAAGACCTTTCCAAAATATTCCGTGTCCTCGTTGATGCCGTCGTCTTCGCCTGTCTTCGCCGCCTTTCCGGGCATCTTCTGGCCGGCCCTTTCGCGGACGGCCTCCATAACGTTGCTGCGCCAGTCCTCCAATTCTTCGGGGGAAAGGAAGTTCTCTACGACAAGAAAGCCGTTCTGCTGGTAGGAATCGATCTGCGCTGTTGTCAGCTGGTAGTTCATTGTGATTTTTGTTTAATGTTTAGTACCCCTGATTCTGCCCGAGCGCCGGGTTGACCTGAGTCTCCCTGAAAGGTACGGCATAGATCAATCGGTCGTTAGTGACAGTATAGGCAGAGGGTAGCAGATAAGAATAGGTAGCTTTTTGGGTGGCTCCGTAGGCATTCATGATAGAAACGGCCTGGCCGGTACGGATAAGGTCGAACCAACGATGGTTCTCGAAAGCGAGCTCGATCCTCCGCTCGTGGTAGATGACCTTGCGTAGCGCCGCCTGGTCCGTCTCGGTGGAGGGGGTGAGCCCGGCCCGCTGGCGGACCTGGTTGAGATAGGGCAGCGCCGCGCCGGATTGCCCCTGTTCGTTGAGCGATTCGGCCAGCATCAGCAGGACGTCTGAGTAACGGTACCAGTACCAGTCCTGGTCAGTGTTGTTCTGCAAATTATAGGGCGGATGAAAATATTTCCGGATAAAGTTACGGGATTGTTCGCCTGGAGTAGCAGGGCTGAGAATGCTGGCGATGCTGTCGGGCTGGAAGTCGGTATTGCCGTCCAGGTGTCCTTTTACGACGGCGATGCTGGCGTCGAGCCGCTTGTCTCCCGGCTCATAGTCATTGATGAGGTTCTGGGTGGGAACATTCCAGCCGCCGTAGTTGGCGTTGCTGGTGTTGAAGTCTACGCCAAGGATATTGAGCGTATGCGGCGTCCCGGGGATGAAACGGAAGATGAAGGGGCTGGACTGCCCGTCTGTGCCGGCCTTGTACTGCACCTCAAAGATGGCTTCTTTGCTGTTCTCGTTGGCGGTTGTGAATACGTCGGCATAGTTCGGCAGCAGGGTGTAGCCCATCTGGGTGACGGATTGCAGCAGGGGTGCCGCCTTGTCCCATTGCTGACGTGTGAGATAGACCAGGCCCAGCTCTGTTGCGGCCATTCCCCTGGTGATATGGCCGGACTGGGTCCCGTTAGAGGAGAAAGCCGGCAGCGGCAGGTTGCTGATCGCGTCGGTAAAGTCCGCAATGATCTGGGTGTAGATGCTGTCCACCGGGCTTCGGGGGATGAACGCAGTGCTGTTGTCCTTTGTAGCATGGAGGTATAGGGGCAGCTTTCCGAAGAGACGTACCAGCTCGAAATAGTAGTGGGCGCGGAGGGCCCTGGTCTCGCCGGTGATGACCTTTTTGACGGAATCCGATATCGTTGCGCCCTGCAGCTGGTCGAGGATCATGTTGCAGCGGTTGATGCCGTTGAAACCGGCGATCCAGTTCGTGCCGGGAACCCCATCCGATACGTCGTCGAGAAAATCGGCGATATGTTCGGCTGCGACGCTGCCGCGGTCTTTGGGGTTATACGTGTAATACGCGTTGTCCGCCCGCATCTCCTCGATGTAGAACGCATTGTTGGCGGCGTCCCTCAGCGGAGTATAAGCGCCGGTAAGCGCTTCCTGAAAATCGTTGACCGTCTTGTAGAAGTTGCCTACATTGATAGACCCTTCCGGATATTTGGTGAGAAAGTCCTTTTTGCAGGAGGTGGCGGTGATCGCCAGGGCTGCTATGATGATTATATAGTGTTTCATATATGAGTTGATTAGAAGTTAATATTGGCGCCGAACAGGACGGTGCGGGGGACAGGGTAGGACCCGTTGTCGGTCCCTGCGGTGGTCTGGCTATCCTTGTTGTCGTTGACCTCGGGGTTCTGGCCGGGGTATTTGGTGAACATAAAGGCATTCTGCACGCTGGCGTATACGCGTATACCTTTGATATACCGCAGCTGGCGTTGCTGGAATGTGTAGCCCAGCGCGACGTTGCGGATGCTCAGGTAATCGCCGCTGAATACCCAGTTGGTGTTGGTGAGACGGTAGAGTTCGGTAGTCCCGGACAGGGTCCTGGGTACTTTTCCGTTGCCGGGGTCCTGCTCGGAGCGCCAGCGATACTGCATGTCCTTGTTGATGTTGAAGATGCCGTCCAGGTTCTGCAGGTTTTGCAGGTTGGTGTTCATTAGCTTGTTGCCGACCTGACCACCCGCGATGATGTTGAGGTCGAAATTCTTCCAGGTAAAGCTATTGGTGATGCCATACACGAACTTTGGGTTGGGGTTGCCGATAAAGGTTTCGTCTCCGATATCGATCTTGCCGTCTCCGTTGATGTCTTTCATCCGGGCCGTTCCGACCTGAGAGGTAGACTCGTGCGGATACTTGTTAAAGTCGGCCTGGTTCATATACAGCCCCTGGAATACATAGCCATACAACTCGCCGATATGGTGACCGACTGCCGTCCGGTTGTAGTCGTTATACCGGTTGACCCCGCCGATGGGCGTATTGTTCACGAGCTTCAGCACTTTGTTGTCGTTGAAGGCAATATTGAAGTCCGTGTTCCAGGTAAAGCTGCCGACCAGGTTTTTGGTGCTGATCATGAATTCGTGTCCCCACATCCTGAAGGTTCCAACATTGTAAGACATCGACGCAAAGCCGGAGGCATAGGGAAGCTGCAGGGTCGAAAGCATGCCCTCGGTCCGCTTGTTGTAATAGTCATAGCTGAAATTGATCCTGCTATTCAGGAAATTGGCTTCGAGGCCGACGTCGGTTTGTTTGGACTGTTCCCAGGTAAGGTTGGGGTTGCCGAGTACCGTGACCGACTCGCCCAGGTTGGTAGCGCCATTGAAGACGTAGTTGGTGGGTGTCAGCTGGGAGATCGACGTGTAGTTGCCGACGTTGAAATTACCTGTCAGTCCATAGCTGCCTTTTAACTTCAGAAAGCTGACGATATGTGACGTTGGGAAGAAGCCTTCGTCGCTAACGACCCAGCCTGCCGAAACGGAGGGGAAGGTGCCGTATTTCTTGTTGGCGCCAAACCGCGAGCTGCCGTCATTTCGGATAGTGCCGGAGAGGTAGTATTTCTTTTTGTAGTCATAGTTGACCCTGGCAAGGGCGGATGCGACCGTCCACGAGGCGTTGTTGCTCGAGCCGGTGGTAGAAGTGGCGCCGGAGATCCAGGGTACGGCGTCGTTGGCGAAACCGGTGCCGTTGATCGACCGGTAGTTCTGGTTCCATTTCTGGGTAGTATAGCCGGCAAGAATGTCGAGGTTATGGTCTCCGAAGGAGTGCGCGTAGTCCAGCGTATTCTCGTTGAGCCAGGAATAGGTATTGTTCGAGCTGTTTTGCGCCAGGGAAGAGCTGTTCGCCCGCGGGGGCGGCGCGCCAAAGGTCCCGAACTTCGTGCCGTAGTAAGCGTTGAAGTCCTGGGTGAAGAGGTCGCCGTTGATAGTGGTTTTGGCGTGCAGCCCCTTGATGACTTCCAGGTCCACATAGGCGTTGGCCAGGATATGGAGGGTGTTCATGTCGTTGTCCATCTGCAGCAGCTGCTGATAGAAATTAGGCAGGGCGTACATGCCGTACGAACTGGTCTTCAGGATATAGCTGCCGTCGGCTGCCTTTGGCGCGATAAGGGGGGAGCTGATCTCGGCGCCGCTGAGGACCTGGCGGTTGCCGTTGATCGCCAGCGCGCCGCCACGGGTGTTGTGGTCGATCTGGTAGGTAGGGGCCAGGTTGAGACCCAGCCTTACCTGGCTGATAGGGCGGTACTCGTTGTTCGACCGGAAGGCGTAGCGTTTCACGCCGGTGTTGTACAGGACGCCCTGCTGGTTGAAATAATTAAAGGTCGTGCTGGAAGAGACCTTGTCATTCCCGGAGGAGATATTGATCGCGTAGTTCTCCATCGGGGCGGTACGGAGCACCGTGTTGTACCAATCAGTGCCTTGCCCGTATTGTGAAGGGTTCGCATAGTCTGCGGGGACGGTTGCCGTACCCGTCAACGGATTGACCCAGTTCTCGTATTTTATCCTGTCCTGGTAATACCCCTGCATAAAGGTCGCAAACTCACGGGCGTTCATCAGCTTGGGGCGTCCCCGCCCGGGGATGGTCTGCAGACCGTAGTAGGCGTTGGCGGAGACGGCCGTCCTGCCGATCTTCGCCTGTCTGGTCGTAATGATGATGACGCCGTTGGCGGCCCGGCTGCCGTACAGAGAGGTCGCCGCAGCGTCCTTCAGCACGCTATAGGATTCTATTTCGTCGGGACTGATCAGCATCGCGTCACCGGTACCCTGGGTGATATCGCTGCTGATAGGCTGACCGTCGACGACGATGAGGGGCTGGTTGCCCGAGCTGAGCGAGGCTGCGCCTCGGATCCGGAATGTCATCCCCTGGCCGGGCATGCCGCTACTGAGGGTTGCCTGGAGGCCGGCGACCTTGCTCTGAAGCTTTTGTCCAAATTCCGTGGCTGCGACGTCCTGAACCGAGTTTGCGTCAACTTTCACGACCGAGCCTGTGATATCGCGCTGGCGTTGCTTGCCATAGCTGACGACCACCACCTGGTCGAGGTTGCCTGCCGCAGTCGTCAGGGTGACGTTGACGATCGAACGGCCGTCTATTTTTATTTCCATCGACCTGTAGCCGACGTGCGAGAAGACAAGTGTTGCAGAGGGTGCGGCGTTGATGCTGAAGTGACCCGTGGCGTCCGTTGTGACGGCTTTTGAGGAGCCTTTGACCAGCACCGTTGTGCCTGATAGGTCTCCGGAGGCGGCGCCCAGGTCCACCGAACCGGTGACGGTCTGCGGGGAAGATTGTGCCATTGTCAGGCTGTAGTAAAATACAGCGCACAGTGAAAGAATAAGCCTTTTCATATAACAGTCGTTTTGTGTTGAGATGTTTAGGTCTTCGATCCAAATATAGGCCCGGGCGCATAACGGGTCCATGTAAATTTTTTTTTGGTTTTTATACTTTTTGATATTTTTCAGGCTAACCATGAATAACTTCCATAAGTACCTTGCCATAACCGAGCTGGAGGAGACCTGGGGATTCTATGTCACTACCGTGGGCTATTCCAGGATCGAAGCCAACCAGGACTACCCTCACAACCAGGGACATCCGCTGACCCATTCCTTCACCTGGAACAAAGGGCGCATTCTTAATGGGTATTATCTTGTTTTTATCTCCAAGGGAAAGGGGGTCTTCGAGTCGGCGCTGAGTCCGTCGGTAGAGATCGAGGCGGGGACCTGCTTTTTTCTGTTTCCCGGTATCTGGCACCGTTATAAGCCCGACCCGAAATCCGGATGGGAGGAATACTGGATCGGCTTTCGGGGAAGCTATCCCGATGAGCTGATGAACAAAGGACTTTTCAGTCCATCGCAGCCGGTGGTGAGCCCGGGTAAGAACGATTCTTTGCTGACGCAGGTAAAACGTATTCTGGAAGAAGTGCGCTCGGGGTCACCCGGCTACCACCAGGTGATATCGGGGATCACCCTTCAGATACTTGGACTGGTGCACGCCTTGTGCGCCCGGACTAATATGGTGGAGGACGAGGACGTGCAGGCCGTCGAGAAGGCCAAATTCTATTTCCGGGAAAACCTGGAGTCTCCGCTTGATATAAAAGAGCTTATGCGGCAGCTGCCGATGAGCTATTCGAAGTTCAGGAAACTATTCAAGGATGTTACGGGTGAGGCTCCGCACCAGTATCACCTCAACCTTCGGCTGGACAAAGCGCGCGAGCTGCTTAGTACGACGAACCTCAACGTCACGGAAGTGGCATATAACCTCGGCTTCGATTCCGTATTTTATTTTTCAAAGCTGTTCAAGACCAAGAACGGCGTTTCGCCTAAATCCTACCGGGGGAAGACGGGTTAGCGTATCTTTCTCTTAAAAGGTCTTTCATGAATTTATTGATCGTGAACTGGTCGGCTACCGGCTGGCGGGTGAATGGAATGGTCGGCAGGTAGGGGGGAGGACCAAACTCCGCCGTGATCGTCAGCAGGGGAGCGCCGGCCTGGCGACGGCTTTCCACCATACGATCCCACCATCCCAGAAAATGACCCAGGGCCGGCTGCCATTCCGGTGCGCGGGGGTCGCCGACCTGTGGCCCCTCTTCGAACCCTACGCGGGCGTGGATATGATGGGTGCGTCGGATGGCTTCGTCCACGGCTTCGGAAAAGTTCTCCAAAAAGCTTTCTGTCGTACAGGTCCAGTGCGATAGATCGGCGGTGATGGGGAATTGCCGGGCTCTGAAATAGTCCATGGCCGAAGCCGGGTGAAATCCGACGCGGCCGCGGTGCGTCTCGTGGACGACCAGGTGACCGGTCTCTTTTGCGAACGCGGTGGCGGCGTCGATCAGTGCCAGGTTCTGCTCGAACGGGAAATAGTCCTTTCCCGTGTGGCAGTTGATGAAAAGGGGGGCTCCTTCCGCGCTGATCTCCAGGTAGTGGCGGAAGGAGTCCTGAAAGGCCCGCGGGGTGTCGCCTTTGGCCTGCCACTGATGGGACACCCATATGAGTCCCAGCTCTTTTATGGTCTGGTGCAGCCGTTGTCTTTCCGTCCTGTCCTCCGGCACCCAGGTGTCGAGGCCGTCGAAGCCGGCTTCCTTTACTTTCAGCGCAAAGTCTTCTATCGGTATATGTTCGTGTCCCCAGACGGGGCAAAGTATTTTTAGGTCCATAGGCTATAAAGATGCAACATTCTTTCATAAAGGGCGTCTCTTTTTTGTGCCGGTTAGCTATGTTTTATTTCCTCTTGTCCCGTTTTGGCTTTTAGTTGTGGGAAATCCGGAGAGTTTTGCATCGTATTCACCAGCTAACAACTTTTTATGAGAACGCTATCTGTCCTTCTTATTTTGCAGCTGCTGGGGCAGGCCGTCTTCGCCCAGCAGCAGGCAGGAAAGATCAGTGGAAGGATCGAAGACGCGGATGGGAAGGGAATAGATGCGGTCTCGGTCTCTCTTTTGAAAGGGAAGGATTCGGTATCCTTCAGGACGGTGGGCACCGGTCCGAGCGGCCAATTCGTTTTTGAGAATGTCTCCCCCGGGAAATATCGTCTTTCCGTTACACATATCGGATTTCTCGCCTGGTCGAGTCAGCCAATGGAGCTGACTGAAGGAAAGCCGTCCTTATCGGTAAATGTCGTTCGTCTTCGGCCGGCCGGCGGGACGGCGCTGGGGCAGGTGACGGTGGTCGGCAGCCGGCCGCTGATAGAGAATAAGATCGACAAGACGGTCGTCAATGTGGATGCATCGCCCACCAATGGCGGGCTTACGGCCCTGGAAGTGCTGGAGAAGGCTCCCGGGGTAACGGTAGACAACGACGGGAAGATCAGCCTCAGGGGCAAGGCGGGGGTGATCGTGATGATCGACGGCAAGCCCACTTATCTGAGCGCGCAGGACCTCGCCAATTATCTGAAGAATATGCCGGCCAGCCAGCTCGACCAGGTCGAGATCATGACCCAGCCACCCGCCAAATATGACGCAGCGGGTAATTCGGGAATCATTAACCTGGTGACCAAGAAGAACAGGAACAATGGCTTCAATGCGTCCATCACGCTGAGCGCGATCATCGCCCGGTATTTCAAAAGCCCCAATAGCTTCAACTTCAACTGGCGGCAGGGAAAGTTCAACGTCTATGGCAACTATGGTTATGCCTGGTGGGAGGGTTTCAACGACAGCCATAACGACAACAGCCAGCGGGAGAATGCGGATGCGCCGTTCGACCGGTACAGTCAGGCGCACACCTACGGACGGTATTCCGACCGGGGGCATAATTTCCGGGCCGGGGTCGACTATTATGCCGGCAAGAAAACGACGCTCGGTTTTTCCATCAACGGTACGGTCGACAAGCAGTGGTTCACATCGGGGACGACCACCAATTTTTACGACAGCCTGCATAATTTTGTACAGTACAATATCGCGCAGTCATTGAACAAGACTCCGGAGACCCACGTCGGCTTTAATGCCAACTACGTTCGTAAGCTGGATACAAAAGGCAGCGAGCTGTCCGTTGACGCCGATTATATCTTTTACAATACGCAGGGTATGCTGACCTCTGACAACTACCTGTACAATGCCGACAAGCAGCCTTCCGACGTCCCATACCTCCTGAACGGCCGGCTGCCTTCGCAGATCGATATCTATAGCCTCAAGAGCGACTATAAGAAAGTGCTGGGCAACAACGCGACTTTCGAAGCAGGCGTCAAGTCCAGCTATGTCAGGACCGACAATAACGCTATCTATACGTTATACGATAATACGCTGAAGAATTGGGTGGCCGATACTTCGATCAGCAATCATTTTATCTATAAGGAAAATATCAACGCCGCATATGTCAACTGGCGGCAGACCATTAAAAAGTTTTCGATGCAGCTCGGGGTGAGGGCGGAACAGACGAATACCCGGGGCGACCAGACAGTCAAGGACATGAAGTTCGAAAGGAATTATCTTCAGCTGTTCCCTACCGCCTATTTTACCTATAAGACCAATGAAGATAATGTTTTCGGAATATCTTTCGGCAGGAGGATCGAGCGGCCGTCGTACCAGAGCCTGAATCCATTCCGGTTTCAGCTGGACCGATATAACTATGAGGAAGGGAACCCGGATCTTCAGCCGCAGTTCAGCAACAATATCGAGCTCAGCTATAACTTCAAAGGGCAGCTGAATGTCTCTGCCAACTATACCAGGACGACCGATATCATGAACGAAGCGCAGCTCACCTTCAAAGCCTCCGGAGATTCCAACTATACGACGGTGGGGACCACGCGAAATTTCGCTGCCGAGCGGCAGATCGGCTTGTCTATCAACTACAGCCGGCAGCTGACCCGGGCCTGGATGCTGAATGCCTTTGTCAACGTCTATAATCACCATTACGCGGGGTCATTCGACAGTACGGCGATCGACGTTAGCTATACCTCTTTCAACGCCAATTTCAACAGCCAGTACAAATTCGGGAAAGGATGGTCCGCGGAGGTCAGCGCCTTTTATTATGCGCAGGATTATCTCAACGGCATGCAGCTCGCCGACGGAAGGGGGATGTTCTCGCTGGGCGGGTCCAGGCAGGTCCTGGACGGAAAAGGCTCGGTCAGGCTGAATCTCCGGGATCCTTTTTACCTGATGAGTTTTAGCTCGCATACGGTGCTGGGCAAGGGGGTTCTCAATAATCATGCTATCTGGGATAACAGACGGATCATCTTTACTTTCGTATATCGCCTGGGCCGGACCACGGGGGGGCAGCCGCAGAGGAGGAATAGCGGCGCCAGCGATGAGCAGAGCCGGGTAGGGGGTGGCGGGCAGCAGTAGTTTAAGGTAACAGCGCGATCCTGCCGAGGGTGGTGCCGACGACAAGCGGTGCCGTTCAGGGATTTGGGGCCGGTGGACGAATCAGCCGGATGATCCTATACGGTGTTTCTTTGTTGAGGTCGGGATAGATGCGTCCGTTGCCTTTTTTATCGATCAGCCCGATATAATACTGGATGTCGTAGTTCGGGTCGATGGCTTCCGAGGGTATCGTGGCGGAGTATTCTCCCGGCGATGTTCCGGCGGTCATTTCGATCGTTGAGTATTCCAGCTGCTGGTTGACCGCCCGGTAGCTGCATCGTACGCTTTGCATGCCTGCGGTTGCCGAAGCGGTTATCCGGATGGTTATGGGCTGACCGGCAGGCAGGCTATCGGGGACCAATAATCGAATTTTGAACAGCTCGTCGAATGATCTTGTGCGCTGTCGGGGAAAGACAGGGGATCTTGTGACTGCCCCGGTATTGGTCGTTGCGTCGGCCGGTCCGGCATTCTGCCGTTGCTGCTGCAGCCCGTCCAGTCCCGCCTCCAGCTTTACCAGCTCGTCTTTCCAGTGTCCGGTGAGACCGGCGGACCGGACTCCCATTTGCAGGTCGTAGGCATAGAAGTCTCCGGCGGCGGTCACGATCTGTCGCCAGGCTGCGATTGCGTTGGACTCGTTCTTTATCGCGGAATCCAGCGCGGAGGGATCGTGGGTGTGCTGGTAGAGCCGGAACCAAACGGCAGCGGGTATGCGCCGGGCGTGGTACAGCGCGAGGTTGGCGAGTATACGCAGGTCGGTCAGTGTGGATGCCAGCTCTTTATTCGGATCGTAGTGTACGCGGTCCACGAGCGCAAATACGTCTGCCGCCGTCTTTTCGAACCACTGACTGTTGGCCGAGGGAAGGATCTTCGCGGTGGATCCCCCGTCGATCAGCAGCCGGGCTTCTTCGTCGAATGTGGCGAACTGACAGAGGTCGCTGCCTTCGGCGTTGGCGTATGCCGGCAGCGGGCCAAGGGCTTGCTTCTCGGCCCAGCCGCGGGTCGTGGGAAAGTGGTCGTATGGATAACAGGAGGCGATGATGCGGGGCAGAATGGCGCTGGCGCGGTGCAAGGCTGCTTCCACCAGAGGCCCGTTGGTATCGCCGAAACGTTGATTGAATTCTTTGCCCCAGACGGCTGAGGGAGTATTGGGGTTATAAGCCATGCGTCCGAATACCTGGAAGAAATGCCAGTAGCGTTCGAACTCATAGTCATAGTACCGGTGCTGCGGCTGCAGGAGATCGAACGGCCTGGCGTCATGGGGCTGGGCTTCCATCTTGGTGGCGAGCGGCTCGTTGACGTCCAGTCCGTCGCCGTCGTAGAGATGCGCGCTACCCACCATCCGGCGGGCATATTCGGGGTCGCCCCACAGCAGGATACGGGATGTCCCTCCCGTCCATAGCCGCCACTGCATCGTATATTTTTTCGGATAGCGCAAAAGGTCGCCGTAGCTGTGGCGGACATAGCTCTTTTCGGGATTGATGCGGGTGGGGTGATAGGGGAGGCCCATTTGTTCCATCCAGACCTTTGTGTCGATCCTGAATTTTATACCCGACCGTATGGCGCTTTCGATAACGGTCCCGGGCAGCTCTTTGGCGCGCATATCGATGCGGAGTCCTGGCCTGGTCTGTTTGATCATGGCGAAAACGTCAGCCCAGAAGGCCTCTTCCTCATCCTTTTTCAGACCCGATTCTCCGTGCATGCGAAACTGGATGGCGTCAACGGGTATTTTCCGGATGAACTGTGTCAGCGCGGTCCGCGTATAGGCGGTCAGGTTCTCGGCGGTGACTCCCCATACCAGGCCGGGAGTAGGGTGGTCGGGCGCTTTTTCGTTGCCGGGAATGCCTCCCCCCTGTACGCCGCCGCGATAGATATGGTCCCAGATGCCTGCCGTGAACCGGATGCCGCGGTCGTGCGCCATTTCGATCAGCCGGCGGATGGCCGCAAGATTACGCTGCTGGTCCTGTTCGCTCAGTCCTACCATCCTGATGTCCGGATAACCGTCAACGTTGAAAAAATAAGGATAGCATGGGGCGAGGAAACCGCCGTTCTCGTAGCCGAAGATGACGACCAGCGAATTGAACCGGTTCTCGGCCATCATGTCCAGGTAGCGGGCCCAGTATTTTTCGTCATAGAACCGGCTTTCCCAGTAGGCGCGGTTCATCGTGTAGACAGAGATCGCGCGGTCGCGGAGGTCGGGTGATTCTGTGGCGTCCTTTATGTCTTTTAGCGGGGTCCCGAGGCGCAGCTGGCGGGCGACCTCGAGCAGGGCATACATGACGCCGGTATCGTCGGACCCACCGAGGATAAATTCGTTGCCTCTTCGCCGGATGGACAATGATTCGGGCCGGCCTTTCGTGCGGACGATCGCGATATGGTATTGCGTAATATGTCTGGCCTTTAGTTCGGCGTTCAGCCGGTCGAGGCCATACCTGGCGGGTGCACCCAGGACCATGCTGTCATCAATAATGACCTGTGCGTGCGCATGAACGCAGATGAACAGAAGGCTGGATGCTAACAAGGACCTGATTCGCATAGATAGTTATTTTTCCCTGACATAGCGTTCGATGATCTCGCGGTCGATGTTCTCGTTCTCTACCTTTTCCATTCCCCGCTGGATCAACGTGTCGTTACTGATGGCGACTGTGAACTGAAAGGTTTTTCCTTCCCAGTTGCGGTCGCTGTAGTAGTCGAGGTGCTCGGTATACTGGTTGCCGGTCAGGGTATAGGCGCCGCCGCCCGCGTCGAAATGATTGGAGGAGTCTTTCGGAGGGTTGATATCGTGTTTGAGGAAGGCGAAATGGTCGTCGTTGATGATCTTGATGAACCGGCTGTCTTTCGTATAGTCGGTAACGGTGCTGACGCCCCTGGTGATCGTAGTCCCGGAGACGAGGCGCCATGTGCCGCTGAGCCGCAGGGTGCCGGTAGTTTGGGTGTTGCAGGAAAGGAGGAGGCTCAGAGAACCGGCAATCAAAAGAAATGTGTATTTCATGGTCAAAGTGATTTGAACGTGTTAAGACCCGCCTTCAGCGGAAATTCGTTTTCTTTCCACAGGAGCCGGCCGCTGGTGCCGGCGGGCAGCTCCAGGGTAATATCCCATTTGCCGTTGTTCAGCCGGTAGGAGGCGGATAGCGTTCCCTTCGGGTGGGGCATGCTGCCGCTGACCTTTTGCAGGCTGCCCAGGTGAGGTTCGACCCTGATGCGGGTAAAGCCGGGGGCATCGCTGTCCAGGCCGAGGACGGTCCTGAAAAATTCAATATTCGGACTGGCGCCCCAGGCGTGGCAGTCAGAGCGTGAGGCCTTCACGTCCGACATCTCCGCCCACGTAGTCAGGCCCAGCGCAATGTTCTCTCTCCATTTATCGAGCCATTGCAGATAATCGTCGCCATAGCCGGCGCGGGTCAGCGCCTGATGAAGATAGTATTTGAAGTAGATGGAGGCCTGCGCGAGGCTGGTGTCGGTCAGCAGCCTTTTTGCGAGGTCTTTGGCTTCCTGCCCGTCCGTGACGCCGGTGAGGATGGCGAGGGTATTGGCGTGCTGCGAGAACAGGTCCTTTTCGGGCCGGTCAGCGAACAGCCGGCGACCCTGGTCCCAGTATTTTGCCCGGATGGTGGCCTTTAGACGGGCGGCATAGTCGCGGTAGAGGGTGGCATATTCCTTCATTCCGCCGCGGCTTTCCATTTCCGCCGCCAGCTGGTAGGCCCACAAGAGCTGGAGGTCGAGCACGGACGAGCTGCCGTCGGCTCCTACAGGAGCCATACCCGTGTTCCAGCCAGGGCTGTTGACCCAGTCGGTGAACGTCCAGTAGGGCAGGCCGTGGAGCGAGCCGTCCGGCTGCTGAAAACCATGAAAAAAGCCCAACACCTGTCTTGTTCCCGGTAGCTTGCCGATGGCAAAGGCCGTATCCCGGCCATAGCGCCAGTAATCGTGCAGCATGCCGATCCACCATAGCGAGAACGGCGGGATCAGCTGCGGCATCTGCGTAGGATAACGGCTGAGCGTGACGCCCTCGGGCCGCCGGGACTCGTCTATCTGTTCGATCGCATTCCTGACCAGCCGGTCGTCGCCGCTATTGTACAGCGAGACCAGGGCCTGGATGCGCGTATCGCCTATGTATTGCAGCTGTTCGTAATAGGGGCAATCCATATACGTCTCTATAGCGCAGAGGCGCGCGGTATGCCAGCCGATGGCGAGCATGCTGTCGAGCTCCGGCCGGTCGGCCCTGAACTTCGCCTTTTGTTCGAAGGGGTAGCCGACGAATGTTCCGTAGATATCGTTCAATACCAGTGGTTCGTCGCCAGTGACGACCTTCAGCTGGATATAGCGCCAGGTTCGCCAGGTCAGGGTGGTAAAGACCTGTCTGTCGCCGCCATTGGAGAGGATGCTGTCCTTTCTTCCGATGAAGATCTTGCCCTCTGTCTCGGATCGGTTGCCTTTTATCGGAACGTGCGAATAGAGGGCCTCCGCATAGGTCAAGGATAGCCGGGCATTCCGTCCCCCGCTGAAGACAAGGTATGGATAAGCGTTGGTAAGAAAAGACTGATCGAATAGAATGGTCGCGTGACTGTTTGCCGGAATGGTGACGGGCTGTGGCCTAAGCGGCCAGTCGGAGGCGACAGTGGTCCCTTCCGCCTTGCGGATGGTCTGTATCCGTTGCCGCGTCAGCTGCATGGGGGGCAGGGTGGATGGGGTGAGCATCCAGGCCGTGGTGGAGGCAAAGGAGGTGGGGATGTTCCGGGGAACTCCGGCCGCGATGACCCGGGCGTGTTTCCAGGAGGTCAGGCCGCCTTCGCCGGGCCGCCCGGAAAGCCCCTTGGTCATATCCGTCAGCTGCCCCGGTCCTGCGACATAGTATCCGGGCACCCTCACCCGTATCGGCGAATAGCTGCTGTCCATTACCGTTAGCCAGCCGGTGTCCGTATTCAGCGCCTTGCCTTCAGGACTTCCGGCCTGGAGAATAAAGCCGGTGCGGTAGGACAGCTGGGCTTCCGTCCTTTCGGCGCCTTCGTTCCATACCTGCGCGGTGATCCGGTTGGCGCCTGCATGCAGCCACCGGGCCAGGTCTACGGTGGCATAGTTCCAGTGCTGTACGTCCCCGCGCGCAGGTCCGATGGAGACCAGGCTGTCGTTGACGAACAATTTATACCGGTTGTCCGCGGAGACCATGACGGGCAGTGCCGCCGGTACGGCAGGGAGAACGATCTGTTTTTGGAATAGATAAACGCCGTAGCCATCGGGAGAAGCGCCGGGTGTTGCTATCCATGAAGCGTTCCATTCCCTGGTCAAAAGGTCCTGTGCGGAAGATCGAAGAAAGGACAAGGCGAACAGAAGGATGAGTCGACTTTTGAGCACGTTAGACTGTTTAAAAGTGAGACAACCGGATCCCGTCCGGTTTAGGTTTATAAAGATGCAAATTTCGCGTTATCTTTACCGGCATGAAACGGTTTTTATTTTTTGCGTCGCTCTTAGCAGGCGGCGCGGTCCATGCCCAGGTGATCTTACCGAAGATCGATTCGACGATGAAGATTGGCAAGGTCGGCTATCGGGTAGACTGCCGCAACAAGAGCTTCACCTCCAATCCTTTGTCCATCAAGCCCGTAGGTTTTGAGAGCGGGGCCAGGGATATTAGTTTTACGCTCAGGGGCCGCGTGGCCGGGGCGCAGATCGATGACCTCAACAGGGACGGCGATCCCGACCTCGTGTTGTTTATCTATGCCGACAGCAACGCCAGCTCGGGAACAGTCTACGCCTTCATGTCCGATGGCAATAAGGAGATCATGCCCTGCATGCTGCCGGACGTCTCGATGAATCCGAAGATCAGCACGGGCTATAAGGGGCATGACCAGTTCTCGATGATGGAGGGGACGCTCGTACAGCGTTTTCCAGTCTACAATACCGGGGATGCTGCCGACAAGCCGAGTGGCGGCAACCGGACCGTTCTTTACCAGGTAACAAAAGGAGAGGGCGGCGGCTATAAATTTAGTCTGATCAAATCTTTTGACGCAAAATAAGCCAGGCCCAAAGGGGGCTAAAGGCTTATATCGATATCCTATTTTTCAAGGAGGCCCGGTAGACCCGTCAGGGAGAACCGGGCTTTTTTTATTTTGTTGACCGCCGGGTCGACGGAGTAGCTCTGTCCTTCGTATTCTTTTTCGATTAGTTGATCCATGCCTGAAAATAAAGAAAAAACCTCTCCCGGGATGTCCAATTTCCTGCCGGCCGGTTATTATTGGTATAAAGCATATGAACCTTTTTATGTTGTTGTTCCGGCAGCCCGACCATGACTATCTCAAGGCTTCGCCAATGGAGATGCAGGCGCTCGTCAGGAGGTGGCAGGACTGGGTGGGTGGCATCGCTGCACAGGGACGTCTTGCGGACAATGGGCCCCGGCTCTCGCAGGATGGCAAGGTGCTGCGGGCGGATGGGGCTGTCCTGGACGGAGCTTTTGCCGAGATCGGCGTAACACTGGGAAGCTTTATCGTCGTTAGGGCGGGGAGCCTGGAAGAAGCGGCGGGAGTGGCCCGGGGCTGCCCGGTGCTGGAGACGGGTGGCAGCGTCGAGGTCAGGCCCGTCATTTGCTAGACCGCAGGTCGGCTGGAAGATCAGTAAACTCCGAAATAGCATGAGAATGCGCTTATAGGGGATGAAGCTGTTGTTTTTCATAGATCATCGTTGGGCATGGAAAGTAAAGAAAAAGGACCGTCCCGCTGCGGGATCGGCCCTTTTTTTCTCATGTGTAGTCTGCGATTATCCGTGGGCGCTTAGTACCCCGGATTGTTGGGAAGAAGATTGGGATTGACGTCGGTCTCCTGCTTTGGCACCGGGAAGAGCAGCTGGTTCGCGGTGAAGGTTGCGTTCCAGACGGTCTTATGACCGACAAAGTCGTCCCAGTTGCCGGTGACGTCGTTGTGCACCTTGCGCGTGCGGATCATGTCAAACCACATCTTGTTCTCAAAGCAGAGCTCGAAATAACGTTCGAGCCATACTTCGTGTTCGAAGTCGGACTGGGACATCGCGACTATCGGTGCAAGGTTGGCCCGGGCGCGGATCGCGTTGACATAATTGATGGCATTGGTGTTCGGAGCGCCCTCTGCGCGATTGGAGGCCTCGGCGTACATCAGGTAGACGTCTGCGAGACGATAGATCGTGAAGTTGAGGTCGGATTTGGCGGTGCTGCGGACGGCCGTCGAATCGAACCATTTATAGATGTAGTGGTGCTTGAATACGACGGGTGTGTTGTCCTTGATGCTGGGATAGGTCGTGTAGAAGAACTGCTTTTCCTGCACCCTTTTGTCCCCGGAAGGGAAGGAGGCGATGAACTGGTCTGTCGGGAAGACCGAGCCGTACTCATCGGAATATTTAGAGATGCCGGAATAGTTGGGGATGGTCAGCGCGGTCAGCGGGTTGTTGCCGTTGGCTGCCGCGGCGAACTGCGCCTGAAGGATGAACTCACCCTTGTTCTTGTTGGCCGGATTGTTCATATCCGTATAATTGGGGAAGAGCGTGTATCCGCCATTGTCGATGACCGCCTTCGAGTGTTTGGCGGACTCGGCATAGTACTGGCTGCCGCCGTTGATAGCTGCACCGGCATAGGTCAGGTAGACGTCGGCCAGGATCGCCTCGATGGCGCCTTTTGATACATAACCGGTGTTGTCCTGCCAGGGAAGGTTAGCGCTTTCTGCCGTCAGCAGATCTGGTATGATGACGCTGTCATAGATGGCTTTGGCCGGGGTGCGCGGTATCTTGAGGTTGAGGTCCTTGGGTATGGAGGTGACCTTTGGAACGGCGCCGTACATGCGCACGAGATAGAAATAATACAGGGCGCGCAGCGCGTGGGCCTGGGCCAGCATGCTGCTTTTTGTCGAGTCTGTTACAACCCCGGACGTCATATTATTGAGGCTTTCGAGCGCGTTGTTGCAGGTGCCGATGCCGAGATAAAGGTACTGCCACCAGGTATCGAAATAGAACGAGGTGGAATTATAGGTAAGTGTTTGATAGTTAACGAATCCGGTCTGCCCGAGGTCGCTGTTGGCCTTGCCGGTCATAAATTCCATCAGGTTCCAGGTGTTGCCGCCGTAGGACGCCGGCTGCCCCTGTAGCAGGGTAGGCAGGTTGGAATAGCAGGAGTTGACCAAAGCCTGGGCTTCCTTGACTGATGTGATCTTGAAGCCGGGTGAGAGGAAGCTCGTAGACGGTGGCTCGAGGAACTTCTTACAGGAGCTGATCGTCAGCGCTAGAAAAGCTATGGTTAGATATTTATATTTAAGGTGTTTCATCAGTGTGTCTTTTTAGAGTTAGTATTAGAATCCTACCGTCAGGCCAAGGTTGTAGGTTCTCGGACGGGGGTAGGAGAAGAAGTCCAGATTCTGCGAGAAGCCGGCGTTGGACCCGACTGTGGAGTTGAAAGTGTCAACTTCCGGATCATAGCCTGTGTATTTGGTATGGAGAAACCAGTTCTGTACGCTGGCCGATATGCGTATTTTGGTGAGCTTCCACTTGTTAACGACAGCCTCGGGAACCGTATAGCCAAGGATGAGGTTCTGGCCGCGGATAAAGGAGCCGTCTTCTACCCACCAGGTGTCGAAGTGAGAGTCCTGTGCGAACTTGTAGTTGCGAACCTGGGAGATCATGGTATTTTGGTGGTTGGGGGTCCAACCGTCCAGTACGGTGGCCAGGCTATTGGCGATGGTCTGACGGTCTTCGGTGGAGTGCTTGAATGTTGCCGCGGTATTCACGCCCTGGACAAACCGGATGTCGGCCGTGAAGTCCCAGTGCTTGTAGTTGATTGTAGTGCTGAAAGTTCCCGTCCATTTCGGATAGGCGCGACCGATGATGCCGAGAGCGAGGTTCCCATCCTTGTCGTAAATATACTTGCGGTCGCCTACGTGGAGGCCGTGGGTAGCGGCCAGCGCGGCTTCACCGCTGCCATATGTGCCGATGCGTGTCGCTCCATAGAACGAGCCGATTGGCGCTCCGACTCGGAGGACATTGGTCTGGCCGAGGAAGTTAGGTCCGGGGAATATGTCGGCGTTGCCATCGTTCAGCTTGAGGATCCGGTTGCGGTTCGTCGCAAAGATGAAATTGGTCGTCAGCGTGAAGTCGTGGGTCTTGACGTCGACGGTCTGTAGATTCACTTCCAGGCCGGTGTTGCGAACGGAGCCTATATTCTGGTATACGTTGGCCTGGTTCTCTCCGGCCGACCAGGGAATAGGCGCTTGTAGCAGCAGGTCCTTTGTAGTACGACGATAGACGTCGACATTCATGTTGATCCGGTCGTGGAACAGACCCAGTTCGAGTCCAAGGTCTGCCTGTTCACTCTTCTCCCATTTTAGGTTCGGGTTGCCGATATAGTATGGGAGCAGGGTCGACTGCAAAGCGCCGTTGAGGGTAGTAGTGTTCGGTTGGATCTGGCCTTTTTGCTTGTCCTGGGCGATCTCCTGGTTGCCGGAGTAACCAAAGCTGCCGCGCAGCTTGAGGTAGCTGATCGTGTTGCTGTGTTTCAGGAACTCCTCTTCAGACATGCGCCAGGCTGCGCCGACGGAAGGGAAGAAGGCATACTGGTTGTTGATACCAAACTTTGAAGAGCCGTCATAGCGCCCCGTTGCAGTGAACAGGTATTTTTCATCGATATTATAGGTCAGTCGGGCGTAGTAGGAGTTCATCGACCAGACGGTGACGCTGGACTGGGTGTTCGACCTGACCGAACCTGCAGTCATGTACTGCCATTGGAAGAAGTCGTCGATAAAATTCTGCGATTCCTGGTCCGCCCATTCCTGCCTGTATTTTAGCCAGGAGGCGCCGAGCAGGGCCGTGAAGCGCTGGCGGTCGTTGATCCTTTTATTCCAGGTCAGGTAGTTCTCTGTCTGCCAGTAATAATTGTAGTATGTGTTGATATGTGCTTCGCCGCCCTGGTCATAGGAAAGATGCTTGAGATCCTGCCCGGAGTAAAAGTTGTTCTTTTGGGCGCCCACATTGTAACCCAGATCGGACTTGAAGTCCAGGTCCTTCGTAATGTGAATGGTGGCGTAGATGTCTCCGAGCGCCTGCAGGGTGTTGTTCAGGTTGTAGCGGGATTGGGAGATATGGACCGGGTTGGGCCCGCCTTCGAGACCATTGATGTCAAAGTTGCCTGCCCAGCTGCCGTCGGGATATTTTACCGGTACGATGGGCACTTCTTCCGTAACCATGCGTGGAACGTTGAGTGCGCCGTTGGCGTCGGAGACCAGCCGCTGCTGGCTCTTGATAAGGGAGATATTCCCGCCGATTCTCAGCCAGTCGTTGACGTCATTGTCGAGGGTCAGCTTGACGTTGTAGCGTTTGAACCAGCTGTTGACCATGATGCCCTGCTGGTCGAGGTAGCCAAAGGAGGCGCTGAACAGGGATTTGTCGTTGCCGCCCTGGATATTGATGAAATGGTCGTGCGAGAAAGCGGGCTTGTAGGTCTCTTTTTCCCAGTTGGTATTATAAAGCGGCTTGTCGTTGGCATCGAACAGCTTGGGCAGGCTGAGATGGTTCATCTGGACAGGGGGCGTCTGTACCTGACCGAGGGGATCGTATTGCTGGCCATTGGCATAAGCCTGATTGTATACCTGGACGAACTGCTCCGAGTTGAGCGCTTTCAGGTGCCTTGTCAGTACGGCTTCGTTCGCGTTGCCGTCATAGGTGACCTTTGAAATGCCGTGGCGACCCCTCTTGGTGGTCACGATGATGACGCCGTTGGCACCGCGCGCTCCATAAATGGCTGTCGAAGAAGCGTCTTTCAGGACTTCAAGGGAAGCAATTTCGTGCGGATTGAGCGTATTGATGTCGACTCCGACGACCCCGTCGACGACGTAGAGCGGGTCGAGGCTGGAGTTGATCGAACCGATGCCGCGGACGCGTACCTTGGCGCCTTGTCCCGGAGCGTTGCTGTTGATGCTGACGTCAACGCCGGCGATCTTACCCTGCAGGGCCTGGGTAACGTTGGGGACCGGCTTGTCGACTATTTGTTCGGCTTTTAGGCTGGCAACAGAACCGGTGAGATCAGATTTCTTTACCTGGCCGTAGCCGATGACCACGACGTCATTGAGTCCGGTCACCGTCTCTTTGAGCTTGACCGACAAAGAGGCCTGGCTGCCAACCTTTACGGTCTGCATTTCATAACCTACATAAGAAAATTCCAGGGTGGCCCCTTCGTCGGGAACCGTCAGCTGGAAATGGCCCTGGGCGTCGGTGGTCGTGCCGACCGAGCTGCCCCTGACCGTGACCGAGACACCGGACAGGCCTTCTCCTTTGTCATTGGTAACGGTGCCGCTGATGGTGCGGGCCCTGATCTCTTCCCGGGCGGCGGCAACCGGCGAGAGCTCCCCGTAAATGCTGGGGATGGCGTCGCTGCGGTCACGGACGGAGGAGATCACGATCGTATTTCCGACCAGCTCGTATCGCAGACGGGTGTTGAGCAGGAGGGCCTCGAGTATGCTGTGCACCGAACGGCGGCCGCTGCCGAGTGTGAGATTATGGATCCGCTTGATTTCCCGTTTGTTATATGCAAACATAAAAGGCGTCATCTGCTGGATCTTTTCCAGGGCGGACATCAGGGGTTCGTCTTTCAGCTCCAGCGATATATAGACCTTATTCAAGTCTTGCCCGCTGGCGTCGCGCGCGCTGAGTAGCTGGACGCTGCTGAAAAAGCAAAGGAGGAGGACAAAGCTGATTCGCATAAAATACAGCAATCGTTTTTTGGTTTGGTTAAGCAGTTCCTGGCGCCCCGGTTCCAGGCAGGAGCGCTCAAACGCTGACAATAAAGAAAATGTCATAGTTTTGATTGTTTTAAATGATTGAAGACTTGTTTAAAACAGGATACCTCAGCTCTTCAGGAAAAAGGTATCCTTTAAGGCCTGCTTCGGGTTCCAGCCGGAGCGGGTCTTTTTATATAGGGTTCTACTATATACCTGGCACCTAAGGCCCGGAAGGCCTTCGTCGGGGGACAAGGATTAGCACTACTTGCATCCTTCGCCACTGATCAGTACCTCTCCGTGATCGATGGCATAGTCCATGTTGTTGATCTTTGATAAGACCTTGATGATGGCTTCCAAAGATTGACCTTCGGTAAAGGAAGCGGTCACAGGGCAATTTTCTGCGGCGGGGTTGGTAAAGACAATGCTGGTATGAAAGCGGGATGAAAGTTCATCCATCGCCTCCTTCATTGTCACGTCATTAAAAATAAGGTAGGGTTTCTTCCAGGTAAGCACCTCGCCGGCATCGACCCCGATCTTTTGAAGCCGGGGGTGCAGCGAGTCGAGGCGCAGTTGTTCGTTGCGTCTAAGGATACTGTATTCGCCTGTGCCGTTCTCCACTTTTACTTTTCCTTTTGTCACCGTGATAACGATATTCCTATCAGTGAGCGCGTTGATGTTAAAGGCGGTGCCCAGCACAATGGTACGGATAGCGCCGGTATGGACGATAAAGGGACGGGGGTCGTGATGGATCGCGAAATAAGCCTCGCCGTGCAGGGTCACCTCCCGGGTCTTTGAGGTAAGCCCTTTGGGATAGTCGAGGCGGGCGTCCTGATTTAGCAAAACAG
>JAFDYE010000213.1 GCA_018267585.1 Bacteroidota bacterium | reverse complement strand
CGCAGTCTTCACCGACCAGGGAGGAAAAAAAGGCGTCCATATCGTGCAGCTGATCTCCAAGACCGAGCCACACCGGGAAAACTTGCGGGATGACTACAACCGCATCGCGCAACGCGCCCTGGATGAGAAAAAGCAGGCAGCACTGGAAAAATGGTTTGCGACCAAGATCCCCACTTTTTATATCATGATAGACGGCGACTACCGCAGCTGCGCTAACCTGGCTAAATGGCAGGGAACAGCGACTGCAGGCAACTAATCCCCGGTCCACCATATCGGTTCACGCCCCCGCTGCGGCAACAGCAGGTAATTATTTTAGGTATAAACACTTAAAGGCCCCGAAATAACATATTATTTCGAAGCGCATACATGCTTCTTTAGTAATTTGATAGCGTAATCTGGTAACAAGTATGCTAAGTAGCGCCCAAAAATCCGTGCCTACGACAAAGCAGTTCAGACAACCTTATTTTATGTACGTTGCCCCGGACGGAACCATTGCGTCAACATGCGCCCGGTTTGCAGCCTTACTGAAAAGAAGGAATATTCATAACTTTTTAGGGGTTAATGCATCGGACGTCTTTACCCGCCTGGGAAAGACCGATCCGCAGCCTGGTTCCCACGGTTGGGGCCAGGGGATGCCCCGCACCATCGATCTATCCATCCTGGCCCCCGGAGCCAAATCCTTTATTATCCGCTGGACTCCCATACCCCGCTATGGCCTGGGGTCGGCGGACGGAGGCTGGCAGTTCACGGGAATGAAGATCTATACAGACCCTTTCCCCCCGCCGGTCACGGGCCGGGGCCAAATACAGGAAGAGATACCCATTCCCGCCGGAGTGATAAGACAGGTCTCCGATATTATCATTACCACAGATATACAAGGACATATCGTCTACTGGAACAATGCTGCCGAGCGATTTTACGGTCGCCCTGTCCGGGAGGTTATCGGCCAGCCCTTTGATCAGCTGGTCCGTTATACCTACGCGAATACAACAGAAGAAGAGATGAGGAGGACCCTTCGCGAGAACGGCTTTTGGGAGGGCGAGGCGACATATCTTTCGAATGACGGAAAAAAATCGTATCTTATTTGCTCATTCCGTTATGTCAGGGATAGTGATCGACGGATCTCCGGGGTTATGATCCTAAATAAGGATATTACAGAGGTCAAGCTGGTACAACAGGACCAGCAAAGAGCCGAGCTGCAGCTACGGCGATATTCCGGGCAGATCGCAGACATCCTCGAGAGCATAACGGATGGTTTTTTTGTGCTGGATCAACACTTTAGGGTAAAACTTTGGAACCGTGAGGCGGAGAGGATCACAGCCATATCCGCGGCAGAGATCGTAGGCGAGTCCATTTGGGAGAAATTACCCGGGTTGATTGATACGGATACCCGGCGGTCCTTTCACAAGGCCTTCAAAAAGAAAATGACGGTCACGTTTGATCAATACAATGAACGTTCGGATCGGTGGCTCGAAATGAGCCTTTACCCCTCCGACCAGGGGCTGTTTGCCTATTTTAAAGACGTGACCTTCCGCAAAAAACAAGAGGCCCTGCTGGCGCTCGAAAAAAAGATCCTCGAGCTGAACACCGGCAAACGCATGAGCCTCCGGACCCTCCTCAATTCCTTCCTCAAAGGCATTCAAAAGATATTCCCGGGAATGTACTGTTGTGTGCTGACCCTCGATGACGATGGTCAAAGCGCGCGACTGCTCTCCGCCCCCGGACTTCCGGCCATCTACGCCCACGCTATCGACGGCCTGCCCATCGGGCCCCGCGCAGGCAGCAGCGGCACGGCCATGTACCGGAAAGAGACGGTCATTGTCAATGATATCGCCACCGATCCCCTCTGGGAAGAACACCGCGACCTGACCCTCCAGTTCGGCCTCCGGGCCTGCTGGTCTATACCGGTTATGGATGACCGCGATGAGGTGCTTGCCGCTTTCGCCGTTTATTATGACACGACCAAATCACACACAGATATCGAGATGGACCTCTTCGAAAGAGTG
>JAFDYE010000212.1 GCA_018267585.1 Bacteroidota bacterium | reverse complement strand
CCCGCGCCCAGCAGCCCGCCAAACAACCGGCCCCGCCCGCATCCCCCGCCGGGCAATCCACCCCCATCACCGTTCCCACCACGATCCCGGGAATTAAAACCGCCCTCGAACAATCCCCCAACCCTATCCTGTACACCAAACAGATCCTGAAGAAGCGCTTCAAGATCGACACCATCGTCGTCACCCGGACCAAAGTATTTCATGGCCTCGCCGACAGCCTGGCCTATCGCGGCAAAGAAAAGAAAGTCTACGGCCCTTACGGCCCGAAAGAAAGCCGGTTCCTCGTACAGCTGCTTACAAAAGCGCCCAATCAGTTCTTCCATATAGGCCAGATATTCCTGGACACGGGAGTCTTCAGCCGCCGCGTCGCAGACTCTTTAGGCAATATGATCCTTAAAAAAATAAGCAGCGGCGCAGCCACCTTCGAACAAATGGCCATGACCTATTCAATGGGCGGCGAAGCAACCACAAAAGGAGACCTTGGCTGGATCGCCAGAGGTGTGTTGCTGCCACAGATGGAGCACGAAGTGCTCGTACATAAAAAAGGGGATGTATTTAAAGTCTGGAGCTCCAACGGCCTCCATATCCTCCGGAAAACAGACGAACCCAAACAGGACACCGGCTTCGCGCTGATGATGCAGGTGTTTTTATAAAAACCACCTCACCGCCAGCTCGTATCCCTTCAATCCCAACCCCGCGATCGTCCCCTTCGCCTTGCCGCTAACATGCGACAGCCTGCGGAACTCCTCCCGCGCATGTACATTGCTGATATGCACTTCGATCACCGGACTCTTGATAGCCGCGATGGCGTCCCCGATGGCAACAGAAGTATGCGTATACCCACCCGGGTTCAGGATGATCCCGTCGACCGAAAATCCGACCCGCTGCAGCTCATTGATCAGCTCTCCCTCGACATTGCTCTGGAAGTAGCTGAACTCAATACCGGGATACAGCAGCTTCAGACCGGCATAATACTGCTCAAAGGTCTGACTGCCGTAAACTTCCGGCTCCCGCGTACCCAACAGGTTCAGGTTGGGGCCGTTGATGATCGCAATACGCATGACGAATTAGTTGTGTTGCTTGATCAGCGCGATAAAATCGTCAAAAAGATACCGGCTGTCGTGGGGACCAGGCGTCGATTCGGGGTGGTACTGGACTGAAAAGGCCGGGCGGTCCTTCAGCCGGATACCCTCGATCGAATTGTCGTTGAGATTGACATGGGTGATCTCGACATTGCTGGCCTTCTTTACAGCCTCAGGGTCGACGCCAAAGCCGTGATTCTGCGTCGTGATCTCGCACCGGCCCGTCACCAGGTTCTTGACCGGATGGTTCAGCCCCCGATGACCATGGTGCATCTTAAAGGTCGGTATATCGTTGGCCAGCGCCAGCAACTGATGCCCCAGGCAGATGCCGAAAAGAGGCTTCTTCTCCTTCAGTATCTCTTTTACCATCGGGATGGCATATTCCATCGGAGCAGGATCGCCGGGACCGTTCGAAAGAAAATAACCATTCGGCTGGAATTCCTTCAGTTTCGCCAGCGGCGTCTTGGCCGGGAATACCTTGACAAAAGCACCCCGGTCAACCATACACTGGAGGATATGCTTCTTTACGCCGTAGTCCAGCACAGCCACCCGCACGGTGGAGTTCGGGTCACCCAGCTCATACTCCTTATCCGTTGTCACTGCAGAAGCCAGCTCCAGACCGTCCATAGAAGGCGTATTGTTGAGCACGCCTCTCAGCTTTTCAACATCCGTGGTCTCGGAGGAGATCACACAGTTCATCGCGCCCTTTACCCGCACATGCGCTACCAGCGCCCGCGTGTCAACCCCTTCGATACAGACAATATTGTTTGCCCTCAGATAGTCGTCCAGCGATCCCTTGGCCTGCATCCGGGAGAACTGCTCTTCCAGGTTGCGGGCGATCAGGCCGCGTATCTTGACGCTCGACGACTCGATGTCGCTGTCCTTCACCCCATAGTTGCCTATATGCACACTATTCATGATGAGTATCTGACCGAAGTAGCTGGGATCCGTAAATACTTCCTGGTAGCCGGTCATACCGGTATTAAAACAGATCTCGCCGGAAGTGGTGCCCTTTTTACCAAAAGCCTGACCATAATGAACAGTGCCGTCTTCCAATAAAAGGATAGCCGGCGAGGGGGAAGAAGTATGGGACATTTGCAATAAAAAATTTTGTAAAGGTACTCAAAAAAAAAGACCCGACGATCGTCGGGTCCATATAAATTTCCAGTAGCCAATGCTTACTCGCCGGCTTTCTCTTCAGCTTTCGGGGCTTCAGTCGCAGCGGGAGCCTCAGCAGCCTCACCGGCAGCCTTCTTCTTGCCACCACCTGCACGACGCGTTCTCTTACCGGCAGCCGCCTCTTTAGCCTCACCCTTACCTTTACCGTACACTTCGTTGAAGTCTACCAGCTCGATCAGGGCCGTTTCGGCGTTGTCACCAACACGGGTTCCCAATTTGATGATACGGGTGTAACCGCCCGGACGTCCCGCTACCTTGGTAGCAATATTCCCGAACAGCTCCGTAACCGCCTCCTTGTCCTGCAGGTAGCTGAACACTACACGACGCTGGTGCGTGGTATTGTCCTTACCCTTGGTGATCAGAGGCTCGATATAGGTGCGAAGGGACTTTGCCTTTGCAAGAGTAGTAACGATCCGCTTGTGCGCGATCAGCTGAATGGCCAGATTGGTCAGCAACGCTTTGCGGTGAGAAGCTGTACGGCCTAAATTGTTGATTTTGTCTCCGTGACGCATGACTGTTGATTTTAAACCTTACACCGTGTCAGGAATTGTAAGGCTGTATTGAAAAAAGAGACCGACCCCCGTCGGGGGTCGGTCGTTAAAAAAACTTATTCATCATCTACCTTCAGCTTGCCGAGGTCCATACCGAAATGGAGGCCTCTTTCGCCGAGCACCTGCTCGATCTCAGCCAGGGATTTCTGGCCGAAGTTGCGGAACTTCATCAGGTCTTCCTGCTCATAGGTCACCAGCTCGCTCAGACTGTTGATCTTTGCAGCCTTCAGACAGTTAAAGGCGCGAACCGAGAGGTCCAGGTCTTCCAGCGGAGTCTTCAGGATCTTGCGCAGCTGCAGCGTCTGCTCGTCCACCAGGTCTTCCTTCTTCTCCTCTTTATTGTCGAAAGTGATGTTTTCATCCGTGATGATCATCAGGTGCTGGATCAGGATGCGCGAAGCCTGCTTAACGGCTTCCTCCGGATGGATGGTGCCATCCGTAGATACTTCCATGATCAGCTTTTCAAAGTCCGTCCGCTGTTCAACACGCGTATTCTCGATAGCGTATTTCACATTCTTGATCGGCGTGAATATAGCGTCGGTCGGAATATAACCGAATGGTGCATCCTTAGGCTTGTTGTCTTCTGCAGGAACATAGCCACGGCCCTTGCCGATCGTCAGCTCGATGTCCAGCTTGGCAGAAGAATCCAGGGTACAGATAAGCAGGGCCGGGTTCATTACCTCAAAGCTCGGAGTCGCTTCACCAAGCATTCCGGCAGTGAATTCCGTCCTGTTCTTCAGGCTCAGCGTGATCTTTTCCTGACCTACCTCATGCTCAACCTTCTTCTTGAAACGAACTTGTTTCAGATTCAGGATAATTTCCACCACGTCTTCCGTCACACCTTTCAGGGTAGCGAACTCATGATCAGCGCCCTCGATCTTGACCCCAATGATCGCGTATCCTTCGAGAGAGCTGAGCAACACTCTGCGCAAAGCATTGCCTATGGTGACCCCATAACCCGGCTCTAAAGGGCGAAATTCGAACTGAGCTTCAAAATCAGTCGCCTTTTGAAGAATGATCTTGTCTGGTTTCTGGAAATTTAAAATGGCCATATTTAAATTTACGATTTAACTTTTTTGACCTCGGATACCCCACCTACAGTAAGCGGGCATCCTCAGCGATTACTTGGAATACAATTCAACAATCAATTGCTCCTTAATGTTCTCGGGGACGCTCTCACGCTCAGGATAAGCAATGAACGTACCCTTGAACTCGGCCTCGGACCAGTCCAGCCAGTTGATCTTGGCATTCTTTCCACGCATCTGGCTGGTGATACCCGTATTGCCGCGGGTCGCATCCTTCAGGCTGATGATGTCACCGGGACGCAGCTCGAAAGAAGGAATGTTCACCACCTCACCATTGACGGTGACATGCTTGTGGGCGACCAGCTGACGGGCAGCAGGACGGGAGGGAGCAATGCCGAGACGGTATACCGTATTATCCAGACGGGACTCCAGCAGACGGATCAGGTTCTCACCGGTCACACCCTTGCGGCGGTTGGCCTCGTCGAAGGTCTTGCGGAACTGACGCTCCAATACACCATAGGTGTACTTGGCCTTCTGCTTTTCCTTCAGCTGCAACGCATATTCACCAGGAGCCTTGCGCTTCTTGGTGCCACCGTGCTGACCGGGAGGATTGCTGTTCTTCGTTAAATACTTGCCATTGCCTAAAATAGGCTCTCCAAAAATGCGGGAAATTCTGGTCTTTGGACCTGTGTAACGTGCCATAATTGATTTGTTAGATTTTTGAGTTCCCGGATAAGATCATAAAAAATCTTAAAATTCGATCTTACCCAGCTTGCAATATGCGAACATGCACCCCCACCGGTAAAACCCCGGAGACGGCACACGCTGATCACTAACTATACACGACGTTTCTTGGGAGGACGGCAACCATTGTGAGGCAGCGGGGTCACATCCTTGATCATCACCACTTCGATGCCGTTGTTAGCCAGCGCACGGATAGCGCTCTCACGCCCCGAACCAGGCCCTTTCACGTAAACATCGACCTTCTTCAGACCAGCGTCGACCGCAGTCTTGGCAGCATCCTGCGATGCCATCTGCGCTGCATAGGGCGTATTCTTCTTGCTGCCCTTGAAACCCATCTTACCGGCGCTGCTCCAGGAAATAACCTGGCCATTCTTGTTCGTGAGGCTGATGATGATGTTGTTAAAGCTGGCGACGATATGTGCATCCCCATATACGTCTACCTTTACGATCCTCTTTTTTGCAGCGGCTTTTGCGCTGTTTGCTTGTGCTTTTGCCATGTTCTGAACTTAGGTAATCTTTAATTTTATTATATCCCTCCTCTTATCGACTCGGGACCGGACCAACCCTCCTCCTGCACCGGGTATCCGCAGCTGATCCGAAAAAATGGTGCATCTTCTCATTTCGGGCCGACCCGGGGGCCGGCTCCATATAAACACATAAGCCAGTGACCTGCCGAGGCAGGCACCAGCTCATGATATCTGATTATTTCTTGGCTACCTTCTTCTTACCGGCAACCGTCTTACGCTTACCTTTACGCGTACGGCTGTTGGTACGGGTACGCTGACCACGAACCGGCAGACCCTTACGATGACGCAGGCCCCGGTAGCAGGCGATATCCAGCAGTCGCTTGATATTCATCTGCACTTCAGAACGAAGCGCACCTTCAACCTTGAACTCATTGGTAATGATGTTACGAATCGCATTCAGCTCATCGTCATTCCACTGATTCACTTTCTTATCGAAATCAATACCTGCCTGAGTCAGGATATACTGAGCGGTAGAACGGCCAATACCGAAGATATAGGTAAGTCCGATCTCCCCTCTTTTATTTTTTGGTAAGTCTACACCGGCAATACGAGCCATATTCTTATTTTAAATTTAGCTTTACAAATTACCCCTGACGCTGCTTAAAGCGGGGATTCTTCTTGTTGATAACATACAGCTTCCCCTTCCTCCGCACGATCTTACAATCAGCGCTGCGCTTCTTAATGGATGCACGAACTTTCATGATATTATTATTTGCTTTTACAACGGTATCATGAAATTCGCCCCGGGGGGCTCATTTCAATATAACGTATTTATTTATACCTAAATATAATTCTTCCCCTCGTAAGATCGTATGGGCTCATCTCCACCCCTACCTTATCACCAGGCAAAATCCTGATGTAATTCATCCTCATCTTCCCAGAGATGGTAGCCAGTATTTCATGCCCATTTTCCAGTTTGACCTTGAACATAGCATTGGACAGAGCCTCTAAAATGATACCATCTTGCTTAATGAGTGCTTGTTTCGCCATACAGTTTTTGGGAGCGCAAAGATAGGAATAATTCCTTTTACGTCAAAAAATAGTGAAAATATAATTTTTTGCCACACATCAAATTGCGGCGAAAATAGGCCAAATTATCCACTTAACCGGTCAAATCGTCCCCGATCCCCCGATTTTTGCCCCATCCGGCCCCTTTCTCCCGAGCCTGACCCGCCGGCCACCCCCCTAATGAGGCTGCTCTACCCGGCTAAGATCAACCTTGGTCATCTGGTGATAGTGATTCTGCAGCTGGTGTACCCCCAGCGGCTGCGTAATATGGCGCCGGTCCTCCCGGTACCACATCTCAAAATGGGAAAAATCCCCCCTCCTGGCCAGCAGGATCCTGAAGGGCCCCCGCATATATTTGACCTGGCCATTCTCCAGCACCTGGCTCTCAAACCCCAACTTTGTCAGCTGACCCTCGTCTAATGGAATAGGAAACAGATCTTTTGGCTCATACCAGAACTCATCCTGCTCCCCCACCCGGACATTCACCATCCTTTCAGCGCCGTCCAGGCCAATTACTTCCCCCTCTTTCCGCTGGCCTTCAAACTCAACCAGCACAACATCCCCATTTCTTAATTCATGAAACTGGATCATATGACATCGTTTTAGTTTGTTATTCTTAAATTTAGGGGATTTTAGCCACTTCCCCTAATCTATCCTCAATCCCGCCAGCTTCGAATTGATCATCGCCACCTCCTCCGTACTCAGCCTTACCCGGATCGCACCCGCATTCTGTACAGCCTGCTGCGCATTCCGCGCCCCTACCAACGCAATGGTTATACCCGGCTGCTCCAGCGTCCACCGGATCACGAGCTGCGCCAGACTCGCCCCCTTTTCAGCCGCCAACGGCCGCAATTCTTCTAAAAAGGCATTGATCCGGGTGAGATTGTCCCCGGTAAAATACTTACTGTCCCCCCGGTTGTCCCCCTCATTAAATGTATAGCCCGGCCTGATCTTGCCCGTCAGCACCCCCCGCTGCAGCGGACTATACGCGAGTATCGCCTTCTTCTTCTCTATACAGTAAGGCACCAGGTCCTTCTCGATATCCCGCCGCACCATGCTATAGGGCACCTGGTCGCTGGCCAGGCTGAGCGTCTTTTCCGCCTCGATCATCTGCGCCCTGTCATAGTTCGAAACCCCGGCAGCCCTGATCTTACCCGCCTTGATCAGCCCGGCAAGCGCTTCCATGGTTTCCGAAATAGGCGTGGTCACGTCCGGCCAGTGCTGCTGATAGAGATCGATATAGTCCGTCCTCAGCCTGCGCAGACTGTCCTCGCACTCTTTTATTATACTTTCCTTCCCCCCGTACTTATAGATGTCCAGCGGCTTACCGTTATTGTCCTGGCTCTTAAAGGCAAAATCCCCCTTCCTCATGTCCCAGCGCATCCCGAACTTCGTCATGACCTGCACCCTGTCTCTCGGGATCCCCTGCAACGCCTCCCCAACGATCTCCTCACTCAGCCCCATCCCATAGACCGCAGCAGTATCGATGGAAGTAACCCCCTGCTCATAGCTTGCACGTATCGCCTCGACGGCGTCCTTCCGCTCGCTCCCTCCCCACATCCACCCGCCAATGGCCCAGGCCCCAAAGGTTATCGCAGATGCCTTTATACCCGATTCCCCCAACTGTCTGTATTCCATAGTATTATTTTTATTAAAGAAAGAAACACAAAAATAAAGCCCCGGCTGACGAGTCATCTCCCGGGGCCCAATAATTTTATACTGAGTAACCGCTAATATTTTAGTTCGCGACGACCTTCTTCTCCTCGTTCGCAACCACCTTTTTCCCCCCCGCCCAGGCAGCCACTACTTTCGTCTTTAGAACCTCCCCCTGGCCTACCGTCATCAGATCTCTGTCCAGCATAATGATATCCGCCTTCTTGCCAACTTGCAGACTCCCGACCTCCCTCTCCAGACAATCCGCCCTCGCCGCCCAGATCGTCATTCCCCGGATCGCCTCTTCCCTGCTGAGCGCATTCTCCGGCTGAAAACCGCCCGAAGGATAACCCTTCGCGTCGACCCGGAAGACTGCCGCCAGGAAGGTCCTGAAAGGACTGATGTCCTCGACCGGAAAATCCGTCCCCAACGGTATCCAGCCATTCTGCCGCAGCAACTGCTTAAAAGCATAGGCCTCCTTCAGTCGACGGGCCCCCAGCCGCTCGCCCGCCCAATACATATCACTGGTCGCATGCGTCGGCTGCACCGACGGTATGATAGAAGCCCGGCCAAAAAGGTCAAGATCTGCCGCGTCGATCACCTGCGCATGCTCGATCCTCCAGCGCTTGTCATTTTTCCCCTTTAAATATTTATTGTAGACCTGCAAAATGAGCCGGTTCGCCGAGTCGCCGATCGCATGCGTACACAGCTGAAAATCGGTTCCCGCCAGCATCGCCGCCAGCGAGTCGTAGTGCGCCGGGCCACTCAGCAGAAAACCCCGCCACCCCGCCTTGTCGTCATACGGACTCAGCAGACACGCCCCCCTGCTGCCCAACGCCCCATCCGCATAGGCCTTCACCCCCTTCACATACAACAGATCGGTCTTATAAGGCCCGCGCGGCAGGTAGTATTGCAGATTCTTCGCGTTATCACTCAGCATCGCATAGACCCGCATCTTCAACAACCCCGCCTTTTGCAGCGAATCAAGCAGCTCGATATTCTCCTTCTCCAGTCCGCAGTCGGTCACCGTCGTCAACCCCTCGGCAAAACATTTCTTCTGACCGGCATCCAGCATCTGCGCAAACTCTGCCGCCGTCGCCTCAGGCACGAACCGCTGAACCAGCCGCTCGGCATTATCGATCAGCACACCCGTCAACCGACCATCCTTCGTCTCGATCACTCCCCCTTCAATGGCTTGACCAGGCTTAACCCCGGCCAGCTCAAGCGCCCGCGCATTGGCGATCAGCGCATGCCCATCGACTCTTCCCAGCACCACCGGCGTAGAAGGAAAGGCCTCGTTCAACAATGTATTATCAGGAAAAGCCTTTCCGGGAAATTTATTCTGATCCCATCCCCGCCCCAGTATCCAGGACTGTCCGGGATGACCAGCCGCAAATTCCTTCACCCGCTGAACTACTTCCTCAAAGGAAGCGCTCCCATACAAACCCGCCGTGAACAGCGATTGACTATACCGTACAAAATGCGCATGCGCATCGATAAACCCGGGATAGACCGCCCTGCCTCCCGCATCCAGAACATCGGCAGCATCATACTTCCCCCGGATATCGGCATCCGTACCCACAGCCAGTATCTTCCCCTCCCCGACAGCCAAAGCCTCTGCAGTGGAAAAAACACTGTCAACCGTATATACCCTTGCGTGATAAATAAGAAGATCGGCCTTCACCTTCGGCCGGCAGGAAAAAAAAGTTCCGGCAAAAAATAACCCCGGCAGGGCCGCCAGCAGCAGTCGGCAGGATCGCATAGTCGATGATTTGCCGACTAATATACACTATTCCGCCCAGCTCATCGTGTACCCCGGATTCTCTATCTCCAATGCTTCCACCGTCAGCATCAGCGGATGGAACGTATCCACCATAACGGCCAGCTCCTTCGTCTCCTTCGCCCCAAGGCTCCGCTGCACCGCCCCCGGATGCGGCCCATGCGGAATGCCACCCGGATGCAGCGTGATCATGCCCTTAGTGACATTCTTCCTGCTCATAAAGTCCCCATCCACATAATACAAAAGCTCATCACTGTCGATATTGCTGTGATTATAAGGCGCAGGAATAGCCAGCGGATGATAGTCGAACAGACGGGGACAGAACGAACAAACTACATAGTTATGTCCCTCGAAGGTCTGATGCACCGGCGGCGGCTGATGCACCCTCCCGGTAATGGGCTCAAAATCGTGGATGCTGAACGCGAACGGATAGCAGCACCCATCCCAACCTACCACGTCCAGCGGATGATGACCATAATGGATCCCGTACATTCTCCCTTTCTTCTTCGTCAGGATCAAAAAATCCCCCTTCTCATCAATAGTCGTCAGCCCCACCGGTCCGCGGATATCCCGCTCACAATACGGAGAATGTTCCAGCAGTTGTCCATAGGGACTCAGGTATTTTTTCGGAT
>JAFDYE010000211.1 GCA_018267585.1 Bacteroidota bacterium | reverse complement strand
TTTTACCGACCCGGGCAGCCCTACGGGTTTTGCCTTCCGAAAGACGGCAATTCCGGATACGGCGCCGGACCAGGCCCTGATCCGGGTAAAGGCGTTCTCTCTCAATCAGGGCGAGACCCGTACGGCACTGGCGACGGCCAGCAGCTATACACCCGGGTGGGACTTTGCCGGCGTAGTGGTGAAAGGCGCCGCGGATGGGAGCACGCCCAAAAAAGGAGCCCGCGTGTTCGGCTATGTAGCCAGCGGATCATGGGCAACCTATCTGGCAGCGCCCGGAGGGCTAATGGCCGAAATTCCAGAAGGCGTTACCGATGCGCAGGCGGCCTGTTTGCCGATCGCCGGTGTCACCGCCCTGGCATGCCTGGATGCAAGCGGCGATATACAGGACCGGCGGGTTTTGATAACGGGAGCTTCGGGCGGAGTCGGACGTTTTGCCTGCCAGCTGGCCGCAATGGCGGGCGCAAAAGTCTTTGCCGTCAGCAGGCGCGCCGAATTGATGTCGCTGCTGAAACAGGACGGAGTAGAGCCTTCGGGCATCTTCGGCAGCATGGCAGCGGCCAAAGCGGCGGGGAATTATGACGTCATCTGGGAATCCATTGGCGGAGAGACCCTGGCGACGGGGCTTACTGCGCTGGCGAGAGGTGGTATATGTATCAATTTCGGCAACTCTTCCCGGCAACCTACAACTTTCACCGTCCGTGCAGAAGAATGGCCGCTCCATAGCCTGCGGTGCTTATGGCTGGGTAGAGAGCCCGTCTATCCCAGTACCCCCCTGCTGGACCGCCTTGCCCGTTCGGTGCAGGAAAAAAACCTATTCACGCCTGTCGACAGCGAGCTGCCCTGGACAGATATAGCGGACGCTACAGACAGACTGTTAAAACTGCTCGTCAACGGTAAGATCGTCCTTCATGTTGAAGGATAAGCAAGGCGGAGAATAAACCACTCCCACCCCGAAAGATCTCAGGACGACGTCGCGCCAGGAAGGTTTGCGGGCGGGTCACTTTCCTCCATACTGAAGAAAAGCCATGATCCAGATAAACACAATGAGTGCGAAGGCCTGATAATAACACCAGCCAATTCCCATGCCATTGTCTTTTTCAAAATGCACCAGCGTGACAAACACCCCAACGATGGGTATCCAATATATCAGCTTACTAGTCATAGACTAATAATTACTCAACAGTAAAGGTACGCCAATTAGCTGTAACCGATCCATGGTCGAAAGCCCGGCCGCCTCTGAAGAGCCCCGGCTTCAAATTGCTATTTCGCCGGAAAACGGCTATTTTCGGAACAATGTTAAAATTCAATCGAACCGGCTTCTTTTGCCTTTTACTATCATTCGCGCTTTTTGCTTGCAGCTCATCCAACAATATCGCCGGGACATACCATTCAAAATTTGCCACCCTTAACATGTTTGGAACAACCGTCAGACTAAGATCCGACAGCACGTTGCAGTATGTGTTTCAGGGAGACCTGTTGTATGACAGCGCCGCCGGTCACTACCAGGTCCGTGGCAATAAGGTGTATGTTCTTTTTGATAAGGAGGTACGAGACACGGGCAAGCTGTACTACCGGTTCGACAATATGCCGCTGCGAACAGCGACTTATAAGGGCGCCCCCGTCCAATATAAGCTGTTGCTTTATTGCGGGCATCACAAATTGTTCCCGGCCTACGCCGCAACGGGGAAAAAGATAACGTCAGCGAGGCGCTATTCCAGGCGGAGAAAGTATTTATTGTTTGGAAGCCACTATTATTCCAGAAGGTATTACTACAGACGCACCGGCTAAAGGTCACCCGCACAAAAAAACCGCCCCGAAAGGAGCGGCTTTACTTTTATAATGTAAATTATTAATTCTTAAGATACCCGTTATACTCATCATCCGTCGCACAATCCCACCACACCGGCATGCTCCAGATATTCGGATCGGTCGCATGCGGGTTGAGGGCGATAGCGTTGGTCAGGTTATAGTTGAGCTCGAGTGTCGTAGGCAGCGCATACCGGCGCGGCCAGTATCTCGGGTCTGTTTTCGAAGCACCCGTATACAGCGCCGTACCCTGGAACAATGGTCCGCGGTCAAAATTCGGATAGACCACGCCAAAGCCCCCTACATTACCGGCGGAAAAGTTGAACCGCCGCATATCGACCCAGTTCTCCAGGCTACAGCCCATCGCCAGGTATTTCTGCAGCATGATGTCGGACATAGTCAGCGCACCCGCTCCCTGGCAGACGGCACTGCTCGCCATATAGGCGGTGATATCGCTCTGATTCATCGGCGCCATATCCGGGTTGGTGGCTGTATAGCCGGCGCCCTTCCAGCCGGTCAGGCGGGCCTGCATCATATCCAGGTGCGCCTGGATGCCCGCGAGGTAAGCCGAATAGGCGTTGCCATTGTCCGCTTTTCTCATATATACCTCGGCCTTGATAAAGCACATCTCATGATACGTCAGTATCTCCTGGTCGGAAACAGGGCGTATCTGGTAAGAGCCCGTAGAGCCGACCGCGCCGGCAGTAAATGCAGCGGCCGAAGGATACCAGCTCACATCCGTCTGGCCCTGAGCGGCTATCCCTGAAGTGGCGACAGAGCTGCTACGACAATTGACATAGATGGTGTCTCCGGCAAACAGGTAGTTAGGACTGTTGATAAAAATGGAGCCCTTGGTGTACGTTACCGTTATCGTGGTCGCGGTAGCCGAATAAGTACGTCCCGACGCGACCACCGCGGCCAGGAAATTTGCATAGTCTGTGGGATTGTTGATCGTATAGGTGATCTTGGTGTCCGCCGCAGCATAGGTCGGCGTTACTATAGATCCGGGCCCGCCGGCGACCAGGCGCGTTGCCGCCGGTCCGCGTACATCGACACCTGCGGACCGGGTCCAAGTGAAGGACGATACCCTGCCGCTGGCATCCAGCTTGATATTGGACATATAAGAAGGCACGATCTTCGGCATCCGCGGGTCAGTCACGCCGGACCCGCGCATATTGGTCAGCAGGTTGTAATAGTACAGGGAGATGCGCTGGTTGCTGCCATACCCTGCATAGTCGAAATTCCCGTTCGTAACAACCGGGTCGAGCTCCAGGTAATCGACGATGGTGCTGTTATTATACCCCGGCTGTATGATATTGTCGGCATTGGACTGGGGGCCTTTGGACAAACAATATAAAATAGAGTCCGCGTTGTACAGATCAGATTTCTTTGAAAGCCTCAGCATGTAGCGGGCTTTCAATCCATAGCAAAGCTTTATCCACTTGCTGACGTCTCCGCCATTCCACATATCACCCGCGGACAGGGCAGGCGCCGCGGCATCCTGCGTCTTGCTGAACAGGCTGATCGCCTCGTTCAATTTGGCCATACATCCGTTGTAGATCGTCTTGCCGTTATCAAAGGCTGGGCTTGGGATACCGGGAGTCGTTGCCTGGGTGTAGGGAATTTCACCATAAAGATCCAGCATTTCCATATAGCCCATGGCAGAGAACACATCGGCAGTAGCCATATAATGATAGGCCCCGTTCTTCTGCGCGGTATTGTACATGTCATTCAGGTTGGAGGCTACTTCCACAAACCAGGTCTGATAAGACGTGATATTTCCGGTGTTATTGATCCATGTCGTACTCATCGGACCACCGGCGGAGCTGTTGCTGTAATAAACCCCGGCATAGCAGGAAGCGCGAAAATTGGACACC
>JAFDYE010000210.1 GCA_018267585.1 Bacteroidota bacterium | reverse complement strand
TAAGTGTGTGAGTTCATATGACTAAAAAATGATGACGGGTTAACGGCCCCCGGCCAAGGGCCACTGCCTCGCAATGACGCTCCGGAGCCACGCGGAGACGCACTCAACATCCTCCGGCCACTGACCGGCTGCCTAACAACGACTCGCCCGGCCACACGAAGACGGACTCAACAACCGATGCGACCGGCCAACAGCCGCACCGGACCATCCGGGATGCAGCTATCCGCTGGGCGCTGCGATCAAAAATTGACGCGACGTCCACGAAGCTTTATACAGGATATTACCTCAAAAGGATATTCTCACGCGAAGGCTACACTACCGGATTTTCGTCCGGTATAGGAAGGAACAGATCTAAAAATTTGATGTGATATCGATACGACAAAATTAGAAGAAAATAATTCGCGCAAAAACTTTAGCTCGATTATTTTTTTATGCAACCCATTGCAATAGTGCGTCCGTAAGACACGACCAAACCCGCCACCAGCGCGGATGTCAGCCCGCCGACAATTTCACATTTATTCGGCGATCACAATATAATTATCATTTTCGTTTACACCCCATCGATCCCCAAAACGATGGTTATCGATCCCCAAAACGATAGCATCGATCCGCAAAACGGTGGTATCGGTCCCACGGTCACCCGATCCCCAATGATCGCAAATAAATCGGTTTAGCAACACGCTTCACGCGTTCGACCGTGTAATAAATACAATAAGTTATTTCTTCTTCATCAGCAAATACCCCGAGAGACTCCGGATCATCTTCTTATCCCCCTTGTGGACATCCCCATTACACCTCGTTATCGACAGCAAACAACCCCACTGGCTATTCCCCGTCTCTACGAACATTTTATCCCTCGGCATATGCACCGTCTGCTCTTCATTGTGAGAAGGTATCGCATCCAGCACAGCAGCCAGACCGATCGTCAGCACCGAATCCTTGCCCGGAAAGAGACGCAGCTGATTCGTCGCCGTATCCATCCTCACCAGCAACGCATACTTGCCCAGCTGGTAGTGGCTGCTATCGATATTCACCTGGTGCCGGCCCACAGTAAAATAAATATTGGAGACCAGGTAATCATAACCCGTTGTGACGATCGCCTCCTCAGCCGGCTTCTCCACGTCCGCATAAAAATCCTCCGCCCGGTCCTCCTCAACCTCATAGCTATTCGTATACTCGATCTTCATCTCCCGGAGAAGGACCCTGGTCCTGAACTGGTCGTCGAGAGCGGTATACTGAGGCCTGCGCGCATGGCCGATCAGCGAATCCAGGTCCGTCACAAACCAGGGCTGCAGCGCCTTATACCCGTGCATCTGCACAATATATTCCGTCAGCCCGGTGATCTCCTTCCTGTCGCTCAGCCCAACAGGAACCTGCTGCCCCGTCAACCGGCCATCCGCCATCAGCCGGTCTTTCTCCAGCAGCGCCCGCAACCTCCCCCGCTGTATACGCAGAGACACACCCGCCGCGCCCCAGGGCCCGAACGAGACAACAAATGCCAGCACACACAGCGACAGCGGGATCAGCCGGATCGACTTTCTCTTCGAAAGCAAAAAATACAGCGCGACAAACAAAAGCCAGCACGCAAGCACCAGGACAAAATAGCGCTGCTCAGTGATGCCATACGAGGCCACCCTTTTCCAGATCGCAAACCCCAGGAGTATGACCAGCGGCAGCAGGGCAAAATAAAAGAAACGCGAATAGCCGGATATCCATTTGTTATCCTTCTCATCCCGTAACGGCCAGACAAGAAGGATCGCGAGGATACCCGCCACCGAAAAGGCGAGCACCATATACGACACCCATCCATAAGGCCATACCGCAGTGACGCCGATCCGGATCATATACGCATAAAGGATCAGCAGGTACACCGTCAGTATCGGCAGCAGCACGAACTGCGTAAAGACCTTCAGCCCCTTCGGATATTCGGTGATCGTCTTCGGATTCTCGTAGTCCGCGGGGAACCCGGCAAGAAAGAACCAGGTATTGAATACCCCGCCCAGGACGAACCACAGATCCGAATAAAGGTCGTTGGGAACCTGGATAGTAAAAAGATGCTCTATCGCCGACAGCGCGATCACCAACCCCAGGTACAAAACCACGGTATACAGCCCGCTGGTCAGTATGCGCAGGAACAGCCGCTTGTTATAAACCCAAAAACCGTTGTCGCCCCCTCCCCAACCAACGAACCCGATACAGGCAACCAGCCAGTGCAGCCCCAGCGCGAACAGCACAAACCTCATTGCCGCCTGTGCCGTAAAGTGATCCGGCAGGGAAAAATAATAGGCCGCGCCCAGGAGCAGCACTCCCCCCTGTATAGCCGCCGCCACTCCCCTCTTCAACTGCTTCCTCTCCGCCAGGACGGTCAGCGCTATAGACAACATCATCCCGAGATACGCCGCCGCCACGATATTGACATACCAGAAATACACATCGCCTTCGTCCCAATGCAGATGCGACCTCTTTATGCAAAAGACCGTCGCCGCCACGGCCAGCACGATAGCCAGCGGGAAACGTAAAAAACTTCGGCTTGCGCCCTTAAAAACTGACCGGATAGAGGGGAAATTCATATATTTCTGACTCAAATTGTCGTCGTTATGAAAAAGCTCGTCTGCCTCCTTGTCCTGCCCCTTCTCCTGACCGCCTTCACCCGCCACACCATCAGCTGGGTCGCTATCGGCGACTCGATCACCTATCTCAACGAACACCTCGACGAGACCGGCAACCGGGTCACCAAAGGCTATCTCACCCGGGTCACGGAACAGCTGCCCTATATCCACTATACCAACCAGGGACACAACGGCTGGACCTCCTCGAATATTGCCAGATCGATCCAAAAGCTGGGCATTCCGCCGGCAGACGTCTATAGCGTATTCCTGGGCACCAACGACTGGTGGCACGGCAACCCTATCGGCGGCTGGTCCGACTACACCAACAATACCGGCGACACCACCGTCTTCGGCTCCTTCCGCATCATCATCGACAAGCTCCGGAGCCTCAACAAAGACGCCACGATCATCCTCATCACCCCCATGCCACGCGCCGATTTCGTCCAGGTCGGCCACCCCACCAACAACTCCTACGGCTCCTACAAAGAAAAGAACGGCCAATCCCTCGGGCAGGTAGCCGCAGCCATCCTCAGCATCGCCGCACACGAACACTTCCGCGTCGTCGACCTCTACCACGACCAACACCTCTCCGTACCCCACCTCGTACACTTCAAAAGACTAAAAGATCCGCAAACTGGCCAGTACCGCAACTTCACCTACCCGGACTACACGACCATCCCCTTCGACCCCACCGGCGAATACCCCTATCCCCCGGAAGCCATCGACATGACATACGACGGCCTCCACCCCTCCGACAAGGGCGACGCGCTCATCGCAAAAAGACTCATTAAAATACTGAAAAAGCTTTAGCCTCTCTTCGGCTACGGCCGCTGACGCAGCTTGATCGGGCCGGTGCCTGCTCGGCTTCACTCCGCGATTGTCCCAAAGGAACAATCAGGTCGACGGCATACTCACTTCCGTCCTCATCGGCAAACTCACGCTCAGCGTACACCCATCCCCCGGCGAGGACTGTATCTCCACGGTCCCGTTGAACAATTCAGCGCGGCTGATGATATTCGTTATCCCTACGCCCTTTCGGTGGCGGCCGACGTCAAATCCCACCCCGTTGTCCGAGACCGTAAGCACCACATCGTTGCCCTCGATCGACAGCCGTATCAGCACCCGCGTCGCGCGGGCATGCTTGACAATATTGTTCAGCTGCTCCTGCACCATCCGGAAGATCGCCAGCTTGCGGCGGTCCTCGATCTGCTCTTCGGTGATATTCTGCAGGTCCAGCTCGATGCTCAGGTCGTCCTTCACGACCCGCATATCGTCGATGATATCTTCTATCGACTCGATAAGACCGATCTCCCGCAGCCCGGGCGTGATAAGGGACTTGGATATCTTACGGATCTCGTTGATCGACCGGCTTACCAGCTGGGTGCTCTTGTCCAGCAGCTCCTGCCGCATTTCCTCGTCCGTCATCGCGGTGTTGATATAGAGATTGGCCGCTCCCAGTATCTGGTTGACATTGTCATGCAGCTCCTTACCGATCTCCGTCCTCTCTTTTTCCTGCGCAACGATGACGGCCTCGGTTATCTGGCGCTGGCGGGTCATCCGCTGCTCGTTCAGCTCGTTCTCCAGCTGGATGCGTTCGGTCACGTCGTTGGCCAGGACCAGTATCGCCGGCCTGTCCTTGTACTTGATGCTATGCCACGCAGTATCCACAAAGATCAGTTGCCCGTTCTTTTTGGCATGCTGCCGGATCCCCTTCTTCATGCCGTCGCGGTGATGCCATATCTCGGCCACCTCCTGACGCAGCTCGTCGAAGTCGCCGTGGAGACGGATATCCGCAAGATTCCGCGACAGGAACTCTTCGTGCGTATAGCCATAGTGCTGAACCGCCGCGCTGTTGGCCTCGAGGAAATGGAAGGTATACGCGTCGAAGACCCACATCGGCATGGGGTTGTTGTTGAACAGCTCCCGGTAGCGCTCTTCGCTCTCCCGCAGATACAACAGGTTTCGCATACGCTCGAGACTATACCGGATAGCGCGCGACAGCAGCCTCTCATCGAACTCGCCCTTCACCAGGTAGTCCTGTGCGCCGAGCACCAGGGCCTGCATGGCAAGTTTGGTATCGGTAAGACCGGTCAGCAGGATCACGGGAATGCGCCCCGTCAGTGACTGTATCCCGGTATACGATTCCAGCCCAAAACTATCGGGCAGCGACAGGTCAAGAAAGACCAGGTCGATCGAACCGTACTCCAGTATCTGCCTGGCCTCACCCAGACTCGAGGCGTGTTTTACATCCCTGATGTCCAGGTCCGTACCCCGTAGGAATTCTTCCAGCAGGAACAGGTCACCCGGATTGTCTTCTACGACAAGGATCGTTAGTGTTGCTTTTTCTTCTGGCATTTTTAAGACGCGATTTTGGGCAGTTTGACAATACTGATCCAAAAATCTTCAATGGTACGAACGACGTCCATGAACCGTTCGAGATCGACAGGCTTCGTAATATAACAATTGGCGTAATTGTCATACGAGGCAAGGATGTCCTTCTCCGCTGAAGAAGTGGTCAGCATAATGACAGGTATGCGTTTTAGCTCCGGGTCGTTCTTGATAATGCTCAGGACCTCCGTCCCGTCCATCTTGGGCAGGTTGATGTCCAGCAGGATAATGTCGGGCATTTCGGTGTCCCGGTACGGAGGGTCTTTCTTCAGAAAGCTGATGGCCTCGACGCCATCATTGGCGATGGATATCTTGTTGATGATCCGCGCTTCTTCCAGGGCCTCGCGCGTCAGCAGGATATCGCCTTCATTGTCGTCCACGAGCAGGATGTGTATTTGTTGCATAATCCGGTAAGGTTAAACCTTTTTAGATATAGTAAAATAGAATGTGCTTCCTTTCTCAGGCGACGACTCTACCCATATCTTTCCGCCGTGCCTTTCTACGATCTTCTTACAAATAGCCAGCCCGATTCCCGTTCCCGAATATTCACTCTTGTTATGCAGGCGCTGGAAGATGATGAATATCTTGTCGAAGAACTGCGACTCGATGCCGATGCCGTTGTCTTCGATTGAAAACCGCCAGAAAAGGGGTTCCTCCTTTGCACGGATAACGATCACCGGCGCCTTGTCACTGTGGTATTTCAGGGCGTTGCTCACCAGATTCTGGAACAGCTGGGACACCTGTACCTTATCCCCCCAGATGCACGGCATCGGCCCGATGTCGATGCTGGCCTGGGCAGAGATGATCTTCTCACGGAAAACGTCGCCGACCTCCGCAAGGACCGTATTGACGTCCACCTTGCCAAATCCCTCCTTCGCGGTGCCCACCCGGGAATACTCCAGCAGATCCATGATCAACGCCTTCATCCGCTCGGCCCCGTCTACGGCATAGTGAATATACTGATCGGCTTTGCTATCCAGATGTCCCCCGTATCTTTTTTGTAATAATTGCAGGAAACTGCTTACCATCCGCAGCGGCTCCTGGAGGTCATGTGACGCGATATAGGCAAACCGCTCCAGCTCTGCATTGGAGGCCGCAAGCTCGCTGGCGCGCTTGGCCAGGTCGAGGTTCAGTGTCCGCATCTGTTTCTCGTGGCGCCTCCGCTCGGTAATATCCACGATGGCGACCATTCTCGCCTTCTTTCCCTGAACTTCGATCGTATGACCGGAGACCAGGACGTCGATGACCTCCCCACTCTTCTTGACATGCCGCCACTGCGCGCCACGATAGATATCGGGATGCTTCCTCACGTCCTCGATCTCTTCCATCAGCTCAGGGATATCCTCCGCCGGTCTTATATCCTTCAGCGTCATCGCCCTGAACTCCTCCTGCGAATAACCATACATCTCTATCGCCTTGTCGTTCACCTCCAGGAATGCGAGCGTATTCTCGTCATAGATCCATTTTGGCAGTGGGCTCTTGTAGAAAAGAGTCTTGTACTTGTCTTCCGAAGCCTGCAAATTGGCAGTCTGTATCTCTACCTGTTCTTTAAGCTCGCTATTAAAACGCCGCAGCTGTTCCCGGGCTCTTCGCTCATTCGCCAGGTCGATCGTGATCTTGCGGAAAGTGATGACCCCCAGGGCTACAACCGAGACGATCAGCGCCCACAATACAAACTGCAATTGCGATGCCCTACGCTGATTGATAACGCGTCTGTCCTCCAGCAGACGCTGTTCTTCATTCACAATGCTGTCGATCCATTGATGGACACGCGCCGAATAGCCGCTGGTCGCCGAGGTCGTGATCAGCGTTCGCGGTATTCCAAGGCTCCGCGCACGGCTTTCTTCGATAGCCCGCACCAGCGACCCATGATTGTTGTCGATATAGAACAGGAGAGAATCCAACCGGGGCTGCTGACTGCTGTTGTCGCTCGTCAGCCGCTTCAGCTCGGCAACCTGCGGGCGGATGCTGGCCATCGAATCATCAGCCCTTCGGAGAAAAACACTATCGCCTGTAAGAAGGTAATTTTTGATGTTCAGTTCATATTGCACCGCGGAACTCAGGACTTGCTGGGTGTTGTACAACACCAGGTTAGTGTGCCTGAGAAGCATCCCATTCTCCTGTATCCGGCGATACTGCCAGATGGACAATACGACGATCATAAGTACAAATCCGATCGCGAATGCGATGCCGCTCGTTAGTTTTTTTTCTATGGTTCCCATAGTAGGCCGCCCGTGGGTGGATGAGGTAAATGATTGCTTTCGAATAACCTCCGGTAATATACTAAATAATTTCCTACTTACTATCAGGGACAGTCAGGTTCAGCCGGCGCGCAACCACCGGAAGGGTCGTCCCCTGCACCAGCACAGAGGAAACTGCAATAAAAAAGACGAGGTTGAATATAAGGTTCGATTCAGGCAGGCCTGCGATCAGCGGATAAGTAGCAAACACGATCGGTACCGCGCCCCGCAGCCCCACCCACGATAAGAACAATTTGCTTCGCAAATCGATCGCCTTACTCCGGAGTTCAGTATTCTTACGATCCGGCTCAGTATTCTTACGATGCCGGTCGGTCCCCTCACTCCCCTGATCGGATTTCTCACCCTCCGGGGCGATCCCCTCACTCTCCCGATCGGATTTCTCACCCTCCGGGGCAGTCCCCTCACTCTCCCGATCGGATCTCTTACCCTCCGGGACACTCTTGAAAAATGCCAGGGCGCCAAACACCCCGATGGGTCTCGCCACAAAGATAAGAAAACCTGAGATCAACAACCCCGGTCCCGCCACCGCCAATACCCGCGACGGGAAAACCAGCAACCCCAGGGTCAGGAAAAGTATGATCTGCATCAGCCACGCAATGCCGTCATAGAACTGTATCAGGATGCGCTTATGCACAAAATCGGAAGAACCCAATAACACCGCACAGATATAAATGGAAAGAAATCCGTTGCCTCCTAAGGTCTCCGTCGCGGAATAGCTGAAAAGGGCCAGCCCCATCAGGAGCACGAAATACAATCCCTTATTCGGAAGATGTATCCGGTTGATCAGCCAGAGACTGCCCTTTCCCGTAGCATATCCCATCAGCGCCCCGATGACAAAACCCTTAATGCAGAGCAGCAGCAGCTCCCCCGCATGGAACGATCCCTCCTTTGCGATCGCGGTCAGCGAGATGGTAAGAAAATAGGCCATGGGATCGTTGCTGCCGCTCTCCAGCTCAAGAACGTGCGCCAGATCGCCCTTCAGATGAACGCCCCTGCCCCTCAGGATCGAGAACACCGCCGCGGCATCGGTCGAAGAGATGATCGCCCCCAACAGCAGCCCCACGGGCATCGAAAAACCAAGCAGAAAATGCACAAACACGCCTACCGACAGGGCCGTAAGCACCACACCCATCGTCGAAAGCGCCAACCCCTTCTTCAACACCGGCTCGATCGTCCGGAAATTGGTGCTCAGCCCGCCCGAGAAAAGAATAAAATTCAGCGCGACGATGCCCACCAGCTGCGCCAGCGGCGGGTCATCAAAAGGGATGCCCCCAATCCCTTCAGACCCGGCCAGGATCCCCACCAGTAAAAAGAAGATCAGCGTCGGCACGCCCCAGCGGCTGGTCGTCTTTCCGCCCAGAATGCTCAGCAGCAAAAGGACAGAGCCAATAAGTAATATGTTCTCGCTGTGTACGTGCATAGATCTACGCTGGCATCTTGAGCCTTCCCCCCCATAACTTCAGACTTCACTCCACCATTTTCAGACAGGTCGGTGAAGGTACCTTTATCCGCTCACCGGTCGGACGCGGCAGCCCGGTCTCCTGATCGATCTTAAAGATCACCACCCCATCACTATCCTGGTTGGCAACCAAAAGATAGCGGCCCGTCGGGTCGATCGTAAAATTCCTCGGCTCCTTACCCAACACCGGAGTATACCCGATGGTTCGCAGCGTTCCCTTGTTGGCGTCGATGGAAAAAGTGGTGATATTACTCTCCGATTCTCTGTTAGTCACATAAAGGAAGCGGCCGTCCGCGGACACATGCAGGTCGGCGCTCCGGAAGGGGCCCTTTGCCGTATCGGGATGCGTGGCGATTCGCTGCACTGAATCGAGATGGCCAGACCCGGGATACCACCGGTATACCACCACACATCCTCCCATCTCTTCTACCAGGTAGGCATACCTGCCGTTAGGATGAAAGACCATATGCCTTGGGCCGCTGCCCGGAGTGGTGGCAGGCAATTCGTTTCGCACCAGCGGTTGCTGCATCGCGGAATTGAATTGAAAGACGTCCAGCATATCCAGCCCGAGGTCCTGGGCATACAGGTTGCGAAAGTCAGGCGAGAAGACTACCGAATGCACATGCGCCTTCTCCTGTCGGGTGGGGTTGACGCCGTGTCCGCTGTGCTGTATTTTTTGTGCATAGGGCAACAAGCCACCGTCACCTCCGGTCGGCAATACGGCTAAGCTCCCTCCTGTATAGTTGGCCACCGCGACCCACCGTCCGCTGCGATGCACCGCCACATAGACAGGATTTGCACCCCCGCTGGGCTGCTTATTGATAAATTCCAGCCGCCCCTTTTCGCGGTCGAGCCGGAAGGCGCTGACGCTCCCGACGCCCTGCGTCCTGCTGTCTGTCACGGCGTACACGTGCTGTCTGTCGGGAGCGATCTCCAGGTAGGAAGGGTTCACCACTCCTTCGGTATGACTGAGAAAACTGGCCTTCCCCTTGGCGGCGTCCCAGCGGTACAGATAGATGCCCTTGCTCCCCGTGCTGTCCTGCGGAGGCATCGCATTGTTGCTACCTTTATTGGTATAGGTCCCGACCAGGAGATAATAGGATTGGGCGGAGACCGCCGTTGTACAATATATTCCTAATAATAACAGCCAAATGCGCATATACGGGAAGAATTGGACGATAAAGATAGGGCTTTGACTCTTCCCGTTGGCAGCCCGCGCGGATGACCCCGTAAAAAAGGATCAATCAATGCCGAACATTTCGAGCATCTTCCCGAGCGCTCTCGGCTCGTGCATCCATTTCGTGTTCTCCATCGTTATTCGTCCAACTTCGGCAAATCGTCTGAACATCTGCGCCTCATAGTGACCGACGCCTTCTCCCCCAATCAGACTTTCGCTTAGCTGCAGCGCGTCCAGCATCGCCATATTCACCCCCTCGCCCGCAAACGGTGGCATCCAGTGCGCCGCATCCCCAATTAGGGTAATATTCGGCTTCGGATCCCAGTGCAGATCCAAGGGCATACAATACTGTGGCCTCGGAATAAAGATCGTGTCGTCGGCAGCCAACAGCTCCTGCCAGATGCCACCCCATCCCGCGTACAGCTTCCCAAACCATTCCCGCACCTGCTGCCGATCATTAAGGTCGGGGCAATGCCTCTCAACCCAGTCTTCTTCAGACATAAAGCTCAGTGTAAATCCCAGGGTCCCGTCTCCCTTCCCGCTAACGATCACCGTCTTTTCGTCGCCGTAAGCAAATATCTTTCCTCCTCTCAGCAGAGCATTGATACGGGGCGCCGTATTCCCGGGATGCTTCACCGACCCCTCGATCATCGTCACGCCTGCCCAGACGGGCTTTGCCGAGGTCACATAGGGCCTGATCCTCGAATTAGCCCCATCCGCGCCGACGACAATATCCGCCATAGCAACCCCACCACCCGCAAAATTGATCTGCCAGCCGCCGACGGGATTCGATGTCGACCCCACAGGCGTCAGCGATACAATATGACTATTCCATTCAACAGTTCCCGGCGCGAGGGAGTCCAGTAAAATATCCCTCAACGGTCCCCGATCTATCTCGGGCCTGAAATGCTCGTCTCCAAAATCGTAGTGATCCTCTTCCTTGTGCTGGTCGAAATAGATGGTTCCCTCCCCGTCCATGATCTTCATCTTGTCCGCCCCCGGCCTATACTTGCGCCTAAAAACGTCCAACAGACCCGCAGCCCTCAGCGCCGCAAGCCCCGATTCCTCGTGCAGGTCAAGCGCCCCGCCCTGGACGCGGACATGACGGTCAGCATCCCGCTCAAACACTTTTACATCGACCCCCTTCTGCTGTAGCAGCCTGGCCAGTGTCAACCCACCGGGCCCGCCGCCGATAATGGCTATTTTCATAGCACAAAACTACTCTTCCCCCAGGGCGGAGAATTGTAAAAATCGGCCGTTCTTGTTTTGTCTTAAGTCTTTCGGCAGAACACCGGATAGCCTTTTCACTTCTTTTATAAAATGCGACTGGTCAAAATAATCCCCTTCCGGAAACAGCTTCCCCGCCTTAATATGCCCAAACGACGCCCGAAAACGTAGTATGCCACAATAC
>JAFDYE010000020.1 GCA_018267585.1 Bacteroidota bacterium | reverse complement strand
ACTCGTGGGACGGGAGGCGGGAGTTCGGCTGGCATATGGATGTACTCAGTGTGCCGATAGCTGGTCGACCGGTGGGACAAGCCGCGACAGAGGTCAAAAAGGAAGAGACCGGCGCCAAGGCCGCAAAAAAGAGCAAGAGCCCATTTTTTTTGTTGGAGAGTCATTCGCTGCTCGCGGCGGCTGAGCGCATCGGCCAGGAGGCGTTTGTTGGCATCGATCCAGCGGTTAAGCGCGAGTGTCAGCTCGTTCGGTCGTGCCGGAGGCGGAACGGATTTTCGTTTTCGGTGAAACAGGCGCATAGATTGAGATTAATGATTGTTTCGCAATTCGACCGAGAGGTCTTTGTTCTCGAGTAATTTCCAGTTCTCAATGAGAAAACCGTGGGGATTTTTGTCGCTGACAGCGCTCAGCACCCTGATGGCACCTTCGGTAATAAGCGAGCGTGTGAGAATACTGGTTTCTCGGACGATCCTGAGTTTGCCGTAATACCGAAAATAATAGGGCGGTTGGCTGGTGTTAACCAGGACGCTGTCGGGATCGAGTACCTGCTGGCTGATGTTGCCGCTGATAATATTGGAGTAGTAGCCGGTTTCCGTGAGATTATCGTACTCTTGCTTGGCATTATTATCCGCAAGGTAAAGAGCAGCTGTGAGGTGGCGCTTGATGATCTGTTCGTCGGGCTCCAGGGAGTAGAAGTAGAAATGGAACATTTTTACGTGGTCCCTGATCTCGACAGAAAGAGAGTCTTTCCGATCGATGGCGATAGCATTGATAAGCTTGCCGTTAACCAGGAGATAAATTTCATGCCGGTTGCGCTCCAAGGCGGTGGAGGTTCGGTAGATGGTGTAGCAGCAGATGGCCACGGCGCCGATAATGAAGAGCAGAGAGAATAGGCGGACATGCCGAAAAGCGGTGTCAATGTTTTTTAGTTGTTGGAACATAGGGTGTAAGCGTGTCGGGTGAATGATTTAGCCTTCGATCTGTTTGCGGGCGTAGGAATTGGGTTCACCTTTGGCTGCGCCCTGGCTATCTTGGTAGCCCGTGGCCGCGGTAGGACTCGTGCCTCCCCCACCCCCGGCTCCCCCAACGGGAACTCCGGTGGCAGCTGTAGCAGCTACGGATACCGCCGTCTGGGCGAGGCTGGAGACCTTTTGAGCGAGCGGATTAGGACCGTGCGTGTGGATGATGTAATTTGCTATTCCCGGGACGGTGAAATATCCAACTATGCCTATTACCAGGAAGATGAGGTAGGTAATCTCGGTCTGGACGAAATGTGATGTTCCGTTGGCGAGGTCGATCTGAAGCATGTTTTCCTGGATCTTACCCAAAATCACCCCGAAAATGTTGGCGATAGGTAGCCACAGGTATATATTAATGTAGCGGGCCAGCCAATGAACAAGGGAATTTTGAAGGCCATCATAACAGCTGAATCCAAAGGCAAGCGGTCCAAGGATAGCAAGCACAATCAAATGGAACGTGCGGATGGTATCGATGCAAAGAGACGCCGCATAATATAATATCTGCAGGATAAGGGATAGAAAGAACTGGAAAATCACTTTCAGGCTGTTGTACAGACCACTCATCATAAATTTTAGGCCGCTTCCGATGCTCGACCAAAACCCTCCGCTATCCGAGCTCCCAGAAGTCGTACCGGAAGGATTAGTGTATTGGTCCGAACCGCGCACGCTGCCAAAATCGTAAGGATTTAGAACGAACTGTTGAGTAGTATCCCCGTTGATCATCCGAGCTTGCAAGCTGATGAGGTTCATGACGGCGGCATTTTGGTTATCGACCATTTTGGCCGTTTCGGTAACGGTAGGCTGGAGGATGCCCTCTAGGGTACCGAGCACGACCGGTTGGAAGAAGCCGATGAGTAGGACGAGAACGAAGGGTCTCAGCAAAGGAAAGAAGTCGATGGCTTCGGCCCGGGCGATGTGTTTCCATACACGAAATCCGATATAGAAGATGGTGCCGAAGCCGGCGATGGCCTGGGATACGGTGATCATGTTGGCAACCAGGGGCATCATCTGCTGACGCACGTTCGCGAGGACGACATGCATTTGGAGGATGCCCCCTGCTGCGGTCTGTGCCCGTGTAACCATAGGTAAAAAGAAGGCAAGGAATAGGGCGGATAAAAAGGAAAGAAGCTTTTTCATGGCTTTAGTCGTTGGGAGTGGAATAAAGGCTTTGGAGATGCTGAGATTCCTGCGTGGCTTGCTGGCGTTGGGCTACAAGCACCCCGGCTCGGCCCAAGAAGCTGCGTTGGAAGGTGAGCTGGCTATGCATGTCAGCGTCAATGGCGTCGATAGATGAGAGACGTTCAGCATCGCTCATTCGCAGCTGGCCGTCAGTCAGGATACTCACCAACACGTCAAGATTGTCCATCGAGTGATCGAAAAGGTTGCCATAGACGCCGGCGATGTAATTGAGCTCGGACGGATTGAGCATTCCCGAACTCTTGTACTGGGTAACAGCCTGCTTGTATTCAGAAACGATAGCAGCCTGAGTGCTGATGATGTCAGCGATCCTGACATAGTTTTTAACGGTGGGACTAACTGTAAGTAGGCCGTTAAGGAAGACTTGATGAAGGTTAAAGCTCCCTTGAGCAAGGCTCCGGACGGTATTGTATCCATTAGTGAGGATTTGGTAGCCCTTCTTCATATCGGACAGGATGCTTTTGAATTGGGCAAGCTTTTCAATATCGAGAGCTAGTTGTTCGAGTTGAGCGGCCTGGCAGCAGGCGCGGTGCGAAGGGACAGTGATGAGCAAAAAAAGAAGTGGCAGGAAAAGAAGCTTTTTCATGGGTGGGTGAGTTGAGCGATATTTTGCAGGTCCTGTAAGTTTTGTTTCTTTTGCAAGGTTAGCAGCTGAAGGTGATCGTTAAATCGCAGAAGGGACTGATATTGGGAAGTGACGCTTTCATAGAGGTGGTTAATACGGCTAAGCCGCTGGGCGTCGTTCATCTGCCAGTTGCCGTCCGTAAGGATGCCGGTGAGTTCCAAGATATCGTCATTGTTTTTTCCGAGAATGCCTTGATACAGTGAGTTGATATAGCTGATATCGGCAGCGCTGAATAGATTAGCAGCTTTAACCTGTTCGTAGCCGGCATGGTAGGCGGAGAGCATGCTGGCTTGCATGGTAAGGATATCGGCAATTTTGAGATAGCTTCGAATCTCAGGACTGACCAGCTGCAGAGAGGTGAAAAACAACTGGTGAAGGTTGAAGTCCCCTTGTTTGATGT
>JAFDYE010000209.1 GCA_018267585.1 Bacteroidota bacterium | reverse complement strand
GTATTCCTGCTCGGCCCCAAAAAGGAAATTCTTTACCACGGCTCGATCGACAACTGGATAAAAGACCTCGGCATGCAGCGCGCCCGGCCTACCGTCTTTTACCTGCAGGACGCCATCGACCAATCGCTGGCGCACCAGCCGGTCCGTATCCCCTATAACAAGCCCGTAGGCTGCCTGATCAACGATTACTGATATGAAACGAACCCTGCTGAACATCGCCCTTTTCCTGGTCCTCGCCGCACCCCTTCCGTGCCTCGCGCAGTCCGCCCCTACGTTCACCGACGTGGCCCCGATCATCCGCACCAAATGCTCGTCCTGTCACAAGCCAGGCCAGACCGGCCCCTTCTCCCTCCTCACCTATGAGGACGTGGCCAAACGAATTTCCTTTGTCCGGGACGTCGTACAGCGACGATATATGCCGCCCTGGAAGGCAGACAACAACTACGTCCATTTTGCCAATGACCGGTCACTGACAGAGAAGGAAAGATCGTTGCTGCTGCAGTGGATCGACAACAAGGCCCCGCGGGGCGACGGACCCGACACCGCCAGGCTGAAAGAAGCAAGCATCCCGGGTACCAGCTATTACCGCAAGCCGGACCTCGTACTGAAGGCAAAGGACAGCTTTCACGTGACGGGTGACAATTTCGAGCGCTATATCATATTCAAGATACCATTCGAGCTGAAGGACTCGTTCAACGTCGAAGCCATCGAGTTCTACTGCAACAACAAAAAGCTGATCCACCACGCCAACTATGCCATCCACTCCGTACCTGACCCGGCGATCGATATTGAACACACCGATTCGCTGATCAACCTGACGGAAGACGACCGCCGGAAATTCGACCAATACCAGCCCTATCGCAAGACCATTACCTATTATGGCGGCTGGATCCCCGGCACCAGCTATGAGTCCTATCCAAAAGACATTGGCTGGGTGATGCCACAACGCGGAGTGATCCTGCTGACCGTCCATTTTGCACCTACAGCTGTGGACGAGAACGTCATGGTGGGGGCTAATCTGTTCTTCAAGAAAACCCCCATACAGCGAAAGGTAAAAGTGGTCAGCTTCGGATCGGGCGGCATCGGGGAAAAACAAATAGATCCGCCTTTCTATATAAAAGCAGGAAAAGTACAGAAATTCACGCTCGAGGTCAGCAACCCCAGCGATGACCAGTCCCTCCTGTACGTATGGCCGCATATGCACCTGATCGGGAAGGAATTCCTGGCCTACGCAATACCTCCCGGCGGCGGCGATACGATCCGCCTCGTCCATATTCCCCGCTGGGACTTCCGCTGGCAGGAGATCTACCGGTTCCCAAAGCTCGTGAAGATACCAAGGGGGTCCGTTATACACCTCGAATGTACCTATGACAATACGGCCGACAATCCTTTTAATCCGAACAACCCTCCGCGCAACATTTTTTCCTATGGAGACATGAGGACCACCGACGAAATGATGACCCTCATGATGATATTCATGCCCTACAAACCGGGGGATGAGAATATCCAACTGTAAAACTCCATCGTCTTGAAGCTAACTGCTACACCCCCCGCCCGCCGGGGACTGCTTGCTTTTTCTATCGCCACCCTGCTGGCGACGGCAGACGCATATGCGCAGCCCCCCCTCTTTACGCGCCTCGACGCGAAACAAACCGGCATTTCGTTCCAGAACAAGATCCGCGAGGACGACTCGGTCAACGTCATGCGCTACGAATACCTGTACAACGGCGCAGGCATCGGTATCGCCGACCTCAACAACGACGGTCTCAACGACATCTACTTTTCGGGGAATACGGGTCCAGGCAAGCTGTTCCTCAACAAAGGGGGCTTCCGCTTCGAGGACGTGACACACAAGGCCGGAGCCGAAGGCAACGGCACCTGGGCCACCGGCGTCAGCATCGCCGACGTCAACGGGGACGGCCTTCTCGATATCTATGTGTGCCACTCGGGCAAGTACAAAGCCCCCGAAAAGCTAAGCAACCAG
>JAFDYE010000208.1 GCA_018267585.1 Bacteroidota bacterium | reverse complement strand
GACATGCTCCAGATATACAACCAGTTTGGTAACATATCGGTCAGCACCTGGGATAAGGAAGAGATAACCGTGGACATCGAGATCGGCGCCCGGGCAACTACCGAAGAAAAGGCAAAAGAGATAATGGACAAGTTGGACGTAAAAGACTCCTACGGAGGCCACCGGATCACCTTCAAGACCACCGTCGACGAGATCCAGAACGGCAACGGCGGCAAAAAAGGCGGAGAAGGCGACCGGTCATTCTATATCGACTACGTCGTGCACATGCCCGCCGGCAACCGCCTCGAGATAGAGAACAGCTTCGGCAAAACCGCCATCACCGACTTCAAAGGCCCCATATCCATCAGCAGCAAATTCGGCAGCCTCAACACCGGCAAGCTCGACAACGTTGACTTCATCGACGTGGAATTTGGCAAAGCCTATATCACCGAGATCAACAACGGCAAAGTCCTCTTCAAATACAATGACCAGTCCCGTATCGGCAAGGTCAACGGCAACGTAAAGATCACCAGCGAGTTCTCCGGCAACGTACAGTTCAACGTCGCCAGCAACATCCAGGAGCTCGCCGTCTTCGAATCCTATTCCACCGTCCGGATGGTCGTCGACCAGAACCTCTCCGCCGACATCGACGTCCACACCAGCTTTGGCAGCTTCCGCAACGAAAGCGGCTTCAACATCAACGAGAACCGCCCCGAAGGCGGCGACGACTTCGGACCCAAATTCGACAAAGACTACAGCGGCAGGGCCGGCGAAGGTAAGGCGAAGATCAGGATCAAGAGCAGCTTTGGCACCGTCCGCCTCTCCCACTATGGCTCCGGCAGGGAAAAGGAGGAAAAGGACAAAGAAAAAGACAAAGACGACAAGGATGAGGAAAAAAGTACCTGACCACGCGACAGGATCGCCAAGACAGACCGCACAACATTTGACGCATTAAAACCATATCTTGCATTTCTATAAAATCAACGAAATGCAAGTATCAACGATAGCCACAGCCACGCTCGAATACGCACAGCAAAAAGACCGGGAGGACAAGCTCAGCAGCTTTCGCTCCCGGTTTTACTTTCCAAGGTCCGCCACCAACAAACCCGCTATTTATTTCTGCGGCAATTCCCTCGGCCTGCAGCCCCGCAACACCGCCGACTATTTTCAGCAAGAGCTGCAGGACTGGCAAAACCTCGCCATCGACGGCTACTGGCAGGCCCATACACCCTGGATGACCTACCCCCAGTCCCTCCGGCCATCCCTGTCCCGCATCGCAGGTTGTCTCGAAGACGAGGTCACGGTAATGAACGCCCTGACCGTCAACCTCCACCTCCTGCTCCTCACCTTCTACCACCCGACGCAACAACGATACAAGATACTGATCGAGGCCGGCGCATTCCCCTCCGACCAGTATGCCGCAGAGACCCAGACCCGATTTCACGGCTTCAACCCCGAAGACGCCGTCATAGAGATACGACCACGCGAAGGAGAATCCACCATCCGCGAAGAGGACATCCTGCAGTCCATCGACGACAATAAGAACAGCCTCGCCCTGGTGCTACTCGGCGGCATTAATTACTATACCGGCCAGCTCTTCGACATGGCCGCCATCACGGCCGCCGCCCACAAGGCCGGCGCCCTCGCCGGCTTCGACCTGGCCCACGCCATCGGCAACGCCCCCCTGCGCCTCCACGACTGGGACGTGGACTTCGCGGTATGGTGCTCCTATAAATATCTCAACGGAGGCCCCGGCGCTGCCGGCGGCGCCTTTATCCACGAACGCTTCGTAAAAGACACCCGCCTCACCCGCCTGGGCGGCTGGTGGGGCAACGACGAAGGAAGTCGCTTTAAAATGGAAAAAGGCTTTATCCCCAAACCCACCGCCGAAGGATGGAG
>JAFDYE010000207.1 GCA_018267585.1 Bacteroidota bacterium | reverse complement strand
GTTGTTCCCAATCTGTTCTTGACGTCCGCAAGCCTGGCGAGTTCCTTCGAGAGCACGTGTCAGGCGCCATTAATGTTCCATTGGACAACCTCAATGGTTGCACGGCGTCGATCCCCAAACGAACGATCGGGTATCTCTACTGCGCCAGCAACTACCGGTCAATGATCGCCTTATCCGTCCTACGCGCGAGAGGTTACGATAACCTGGTGAATATTTCCGGCGGTTTCAAGGCTATGAAAACCTCCCGGGAGATTAGTATATCATCTTCAAAACCCGATCTGGAATAAAAACAGCATCTAATACCTAAAACAGAAATCTATGTCAAATCTATTCATGCAACTATTTAAAAAGCAGAAAGACCTGAAATCCATCTATCTCTCCGGGGCCGTTATTATTGACGTCAGGACACCCGGAGAATTCAGCGAAGGCCATATCAAAGGAGCGATAAATATCCCTCTCGACCGCTTGCCGGAAAATGTTCATGAGGTAAAAAGACTGGAAAAATCAATCATTACCTGCTGCCGCAGCGGCGCCCGGAGCGGAGCGGCCCTGACCGTCCTTTCGCAGGCAGGCCTTGAAGCTTACAATGGAGGGGCATGGCAATCCCTGGAACAAGCTATTCAGTAAACACAAAATCAAAATCACAATATATGAAAAGATTGATCGGTACCTGGAACGTAATGAGAATTATCCGCCTGTTAGTTGGTCTCGTTGCCATTTGGCAGGCCATCGTCTTGCACGAGTGGCCGCTGGCATTGACCGGCGGGTTTTTGCTACTAATGGCTGTTGCCAATGCCGGTTGCTGTGGGGCAGGAGCTTGTGGCATCCCATCCTGGAAACAGCGTTCATCGTCTTCCGAAAAGCCGAACGAGCGTCAACATGATGCGTGACTAAAGTCACGTCGATCTTTCTCCCCACAAAATAGCTTTGCGATCAAATGGAACAAATAAAAGTAATATCCAGAAAGGTCTTACAATGGATCTTGCAACCGGCAATATTCCTCCTCTCTGTATCTTCCACAGCACTGGCTCAGCCCGCCCCGGTACCACTTACGATGAGCGAAGCTGTCTCCGCCGCGCTATCCAGCAATGCCACGCTGAAGATCGCTTCCCTCGAAGAGCAGGCCGCCG
>JAFDYE010000206.1 GCA_018267585.1 Bacteroidota bacterium | reverse complement strand
GATAGATGGCTTCCTTAGTCTCTTTATCATACGGCTTAGTCGATTTAATGAAGCCGGATTGCTCTAATTCCTCCAGCATTAATGTAGTACGTCCCCCGGAACTAAGACCACATTCGTCTATGATCTCCTGGCGCGTAAGTCCTCTGGAATTGGCGGCCAGAGCCCGGACCGCCTTCAAATGATTATCAGCCATTTCAAAAAGCGAGTTATACAGATTATTGAATTCTCCGTTCAATAAGCCGTCTTTTGTAAAGCAGATCCTCTCGATCGCCCGGGTAGCGCTGTCTCCCTTTTTTACATTATTCAGGTATTGAGGAATACCGCCCAATGCCATATAAAGCTGAAGTATCTGATACCGGTCCAAATTGCTTCCTTTACTTTTCAGGTAAGTTTCGGTTTCAGCCAGGGTGAATGGCAATAGCCTTATTTTTTGTGTGATCCGATGGTGCAGACCTCCTTTGTTGTTTATGATTTTGCGAATCATCCACGAGGCAGCCGAACCGCAGATAACAAATAACAGGTGAGACTGCCGGCTTGCCCAGGAGTTCCAGAATTGCTCAAAGGCTGAAAGAAAGCCTGATTTCCGGCTGTCAAGCCAGGGGAATTCGTCCAGGAAGATTACCAGCTTTTTTCGTTTGGGCAGGTTGCCCGCGAACTGCTCGAGGGCATGAAAAGCTTCAACCCAGCTATCGGGTGGCTTTAGAGACAGTGCTGAGCCTGTAGCCCTTTGGAACGACCTGCTGAACTGGAGCAACTGCTCTTTCAAAGAACCTCTATACATCCCCGTAAGTTCAAAGATCAATCTATCGGCAAAGTAGTTCCTGATGAGAAAAGTTTTACCTACTCTGCGCCTTCCATAAACCGCTATCAAACCCGGATCTTTGGACTTCAAAGCCTCCTCAAGAATAGTCATCTCTTCTTTCCTGCCTATAATGGATTCCATAAAGGCAAATGTAAGATTTGGCCGCATATGATATTAGTATAAGCGGCCAAATCTGTAGAAAAAAGCGACATTTGGCCGGATATAGCATTAGTATAAGTGGCCAAATCTCTTTTAAAAAATAGATCTGACCAGACACAACAAAGCCAAAACTATTATAATCAGCCGATTACGATGATAAGCCGATTTATTACATCTCGAATTGTAGCTTAAATAATGAACCCCATGTGGCGAGGGCAATTAATTCAACACCTGCTTAAGCTTATTCTCCAGGTCGTCCCCGCGGAGGCTCTGGGCGATGATCTTGCCGGAAGGATCGACCAGTATATTGAAGGGGATGCCGTTGAACTTGAAAGTCTCGACCGCCTTACTGTTCCAGTATTTGAGGTCGCTGATATGGGTCCAGTCGAGCTTGTCGGCCCGGATCGCCTCCTGCCAGGGTTCCTTATCCTTGTCGAGCGAAACGCCGAGTACGGTGAAGTTGCGGTTCTTGAACTCATTATAGGCTTTTACGACATTGGGGTTCTCCGCGCGGCAGGGACCGCACCAGCTTGCCCAGAAGTCGACCAGCACAAACCTGCCTTTGAAGGAAGCGATGGATACCGAATGACCATTGACGTCCGGAAGGGCGAACTCGGGCGCCTGCTTACCCACCCAGCTATTGTTATTGTCTTCGCGGTCCTGCTGAGCCATCTGTGCCAGCTGCTGGTCATAGTTCTTTTTCAGTCCGGCGATCGCCTCGTTGGTGGGGAATTTCTCCATCATATGACTGAGCGAAGCCTCGAACTCCTGCTGGGTAAAGCTACGCGAAGACCAACTGAGGGCCAGCGCACAGACCGTAGCATTATTGTTCGTATTGAGCACCTGTTTCAAATAGGTATTGAGGTCGTGGATAGCGTTGTTCTTTACATCGGTCGCGGCCACCAGCACGCTATCCGGCGCGACGGCGCGCTTGAGACTGTCGAGCGTCGCCATGGTCCGCTCAACCTCAAAATTCTTCTTCCCGAAGATCGTGATGAGATCCCTCAGCTGGCTGCTGGCCTCGGAACCGCTGACCTGGTAAAAATCGTCTCTCTTGCCGAGGTCGACGTCCAGCTTTACCTCGGGTGCGTCATTGATCAGGGGGACCGGCAAGGCGTTGGTCCCGAACATCACCTCATATATTTCCTGCGACCTCGCAGCGCCCGTAAGCGTAAAGCTCCCTTTTCCGGAAGAGAGCTTAGCGGAATCGAGCAGGATCGGTGCAGGGTCCTTGCCATATGCCACTTCCAGCAGATATACTTTATTTATCGGACTGCCTTCCAGGGCCGCCAGTCTGTCCGCATTTTTATAGGTGCCCGTGACGGTAAAAGTTCCCTTCTTCTTTGTATTGCAGGAGACCACCAGAGTAAGCGCGGCCGCAAAGACGATCCATAAAGATCTTTTGGTCATATTCTTGATTTTTTGGCAACCAGGTTATGCCTGATTTTCCAGTTTTTCCAGTAATAATTGATTGGTCAGCTTTGGGTCTGCCTTTCCGCGGGAGAGCTTCTTTACCTCGCCGACAAAAAGACCGATCAGCCCTTTCTTGCCTTTTCGGTATTCTGTAACCTTGTCGGGCATTCCCGCCAAAGCCTGCTCTATCCAGGCAGAGATCTCCGCCGTGTCCGAGCTTTGGATCAGATTGAGCGCAACGGCGATGTCCAGCGGCTGGCGCGACGGCTCCCGGACCAGCTCGGGGAATATCCGTTCGGCCGCAATGGAAAAGCTCACCCTTCCCTCTTCCACCAGCTGTATCAGCCGGGCCAGGGCCTCCGGCGGGACCGGAAAGTTCTTCCAGTCGAGCCCCTGCTCATTCAGACTGGATTTCACGGGCCCCAGCAGCCAGTTGGCAGCCGCTTTATAGTTAGGCATATGCGTGATCAGCGACTCAAAATACCGCACCGTCTCCTTGTCGTCACAGATGACCCGGGCGTCATATTCTGACAGCCGCAGCTCTGTCGTATACCGTCCGACCAGCTCCTCGGGCATCGGGGGGATGGAGGCCTGTATTGAAGCAAGAAACGCGTCCGAGACTTCGAATGGCGGAAGGTCGGGGTCGGCAAAGTACCGATAGTCGTTGGCTTCCTCTTTTGTGCGCAGCGAAAAGGTCGTCCCGTTGTTTGCGTCGAAGCTGCGCGTTTCCTGTTGAACAGGAAGACCTTCTGCCACCAGCCCGATGAGGCGCTTCGCCTCGAAGTCGATGGCCCTCCGCACATTGCGGATGGAATTGAGGTTCTTTACTTCTACCTTGGTCCCCAGCCTGGTCTCCCCCTTCAGCCGCACGCTGACATTGGCGTCACAGCGCATGCTCCCCTCTTCCATATTGCCGTCGCAGACCTCCAGGTATCGCAGCATCTTCCGCAATTCGGTGAGATAGGCGAACGCCTCCTCCGAGCTGCGGATATCGGGCTCCGTTACGATCTCGATCAGCGGTACCCCGGCCCGGTTCAGGTCGATGGCGGTGAACAGCGGGTCCACATCGTGCAGGCTCTTGCCGGCATCCTCTTCGAGATGTATCCGGTTGAGCTGGACGTCCCGTTGTCCTTCGGTCGTCCGGATAGTGACCCGGCCCCCCTTGCAGATAGGGGTAGTATGCTGGGATATCTGGTAGCCCTTGGGAAGGTCGGGATAAAAATAGTTCTTACGGGCAAAATAGTTGTTCCGCTCGATCTCGCATTTGCAGGCCAGCCCCATCCGGATGGCGTATTCCACCGCCTTCTTATTCAGGCGGGGCAGGGCGCCCGGGTAGCCCAGCGTGACGGGACTGACTTGCGTATTGGGCGGATCTCCAAAGGCTGCGCTGTCCCCGCAGAATAACTTGGTGCTGGTCAGCAACTGGGCATGTACCTCCAGTCCCACAACAATCTCGTATGCATCATAATTGATTTCGGGCATCCCGCAAATCTACAAAAAAAGAGCCGCCCCATCTAAGACAGAGCGGCGTTAAAAATCATTAAATTATCGGATTGATCCGCCGGTTCCTGATCCCCGGGCGGCCCGTTCCCGCTACAATTCCGCGGTCTTCAGCTTCCTGGGGGTCTTTATATCCATCTCCATGGCCTTGCCATTACGGAGCAGGTTAATATGTACGCTGGGCTTGGTTTTT
>JAFDYE010000205.1 GCA_018267585.1 Bacteroidota bacterium | reverse complement strand
TGCGGCTCTGGCCGTCCCAGTAAGCCTGGATATCGGCTTTTATGCTGTCACGGTATTCGGCTTCGGTGGTGATATTCTTTCCGGGTGCGGCGGCCTTGAAGAACTCTTCGTTGAGGTCGGCTTTTTCGATAAATCCGACCTTAGTGATCTCGGCTTTGAAATATTTATCGGCGCCTGCAGCGTCGTGCTTGTCCAGTCCAAGGTCGTTCAGAACCCATTCTCTTTCCTTTTCCTCAAATGCCTGCGAGGGCTGGAGGACGACGAAGTCGCCTTTTTTCAAGCCTGTCCATTTTTGACGGGTCGCTTCGTTGAAATATTTTACCAGCAGGGAATTGTCTTTCCGGATGCCTCCTTCTACCGGCTGACCGGTGGGGTCGGTCTCGGTGAAGGTAAGGTTGAGTACGTTCTCGTCGTTGCTGACGGCCTCGGGCTCGGTCATCTTACCATTCCGGGTCCGCTGGCGTTCGATCTCTTCTTCGATCATTTCAGGGGTCACGTCGACCTTCAGCCGTGTCAGGTGGGCGGAGCCCAGGTCTGCCAGATTGAAGGCGGGTTTCAGCCCGATCTCGAAGGAGAAGGCATAGTCGGCGGGGTTATTGATATCGATCTGTCGTGCGTCGTTCTCAGGCAGCGGGAGCGGCTGTGCGAAGATCTCGAGCTTTTCGCTGGACATATAAGAGGTCAGCTCTTTTTCAACGGTTCTCAGCACTTCGTCGGTGAAGACCGAGCTTCCGTACATCTTCTTGATGAGGCCGGCGGGCACCATTCCTTTCCGGAATCCGGGGATATTCGCCTGTTTGCCATATTGTTTCAGGGCTTTTTCGAATGAAGGCAGGTAGTCGCCCTTCGAAATATTGACGGTTATCTTATCCGTCAGGAGCCCAATATTCTCCCTCGTTACTGTTGCCATATTGATATATTATTTTAAATCGGGGGGCAAAGGTAAGCAATTTAATGGGATTTCCGGGCCACCGGGAGTCGGGGGATGGAATTTCAGGGTTGTTTGGGGTTTGGGGGGGCCGGGATCGGTTTCCCGGTGGATGGTCCGGCGGGTGACCCCTGGTGGTCCGCCGGCTGCCTCCCCGAGGTCCGGCGGGTGACCCCTGGTATGGGGGCGAGCGCAGCAGGCGGCGGCCATTGCTGGCTGTCGGGGTTGCGGGAGAGGATGGTGAGCGCCTTGTCGTACTGTCCATAGTTGATCAGGACCATTCAAATGTCCTTATACGTTAGTACCAGGGTAACCGCATCGCCTGTCTTTTCCAGAAGGGGCGATCTTGTTCAGCATGATGTCGAGGAATTGTATGCTGTCGTCCTTTCGCTGACGGATAGCGCCGTAGTTGTGCCGGATGCGCGCTGTATTTGGGTCCGCGAAATGCGCTGTCGTTGTGCAGCAGCTTCTGCCGTCATCAGCTCGTCTGCTGCTTTGGAAAGGTTGAAGTGCTCCATGTACACATTGCGTGCATAAAAATGGGAGATGACGATGCGGAAGCCGTTGTTTATTTTCAGGCTGGCCGTTCCGGACTGCAGCGCATAGTCGGCGCCGGCGGTCATAGTCGACCCATCCGGACCTCTATTCATGAAAGCTTTTACTTTGTATACGAAAAATACCGGAAAACCGTTAGGGATTTTTTCATGGTTTCGTGGTATTGGCGTGCATTTTGAAATCAATTCACTTTGCTTGTAATTTCAAGCCCTGGAAGGGTTTCGTCCGGGGACGAGCATAGCGAAGGCGGATCTCCGACACATATTTAAAACACCCAGATATGAAGAAAAAATGTTCACTTTTCTTATGCATTGCCCTCTGTTCTTTTTTCGTTCAACAGGCTTCTGCCCAGAAAGGTTCCTCCTATGACAATGCGGTTGGTATGCGCATTGAATTTGGGAACAAGTATGGCACCTGGGCTGGTTTTTCCGGGAAGCATTTCTTCTCCGACAATGTCGCCGGCGAGCTGATGTTGCTTTTTGGTGACGGCGTAACCCTGCTCGAACCCGAGCTTCAGTATCATGGGGATATCGAGAATGCGGCAGGTCTGAGATGGGTGCTTGGTTTCGGCCCTGGTTTTGCCTTTGGCAACGGTTCTACCGATGTCCTGTTGCGTCCGTTGGCGGGTCTCGACTACAAGATCCAGGATGTGCCTATCAATCTGACCTTTGACTGGAGGCCGGCTTTTGTAATTACACACGGTACGGACTTCAATGCAGCCCGGTTCGGCCTCGGTATTCGTTACGCCTGGTAGTCAGCAGCTGTTGTCCTGCCAGTCCGCTACCCGGTGCGACTGTTCCACACGCACATAACGACGAAATATCCACGACGGGATGGGAGAATCCGATCGCGATGGCTATGCTATTGACGAGCAGCAGTGCCACCGGGTATCGGGGG
>JAFDYE010000204.1 GCA_018267585.1 Bacteroidota bacterium | reverse complement strand
TGAACCACTGGGCGGAGGAGAGTTTGCTGCGGAGGTATTGTTTGGTCGAACGGTCGGCTGTGGCGTTCTGTGCGGTCTGCTGTACCATTTCCATCCAGGACTGGCTGATATGAAGGTTGGTGCTGCGCTGACGGTAGAGGTCCAACTCGAGGGTATGGCCCTGGTCGAGGACCACGAAGTCCGGGAGGATGGATGGGTTGGCCTGCAAGGCGCTGGTCTCCGGGTTGAATGGCCGGGTGCGGAGGTGGGCCAGCAGCTCGAGGACGATGCGGATCTCGTCCTCCTCCAGTCCCAGCTGTTTGCGGAGTTTGTCGAGGTTGCAGCTACGGAGGTCCTGGAAGTGGTTCTCGAGGAGATTGACGGCCATTTTGACGTCCGGTCTTTTTGTATTCATTTTGCTGAGCTGGAGGAGCATATACTCCTGGAGGCTGCGGCAGCCGGCGCCCACGGGTTCGAGCTCGCGGATCAGGTGGAGGGCATTGTCGAGTTCGTCGGTCTCGATCCACACCTTACGTTTGAAGGATAATTCGGAGGCGAGCTCATCGAGGTCCTGTTCGAGGAAGCCGTTCTCGTTGATGGAGTCGATGAGGAAGTCGTAGAGATAATATTTATCTTCCGGGACGTCGAGGAACCGGCATTGTTTTTTGAGCTCTTCGCGGAAATCGGGGACTTCGGCGATGGGTTTTTCGGGGACCTTTTCGGTGTTGATATAATTGTTATACTCCGTCTTATAGTCGGGGATGTCGTCGTAGCAATACTCTTCGTAGTTCTGAAAGTCCTGAACGGCGTCTTTGGAGTACTTGTCGCCATTGGCCTCGTCGCCGGAGCCCAGCTCTTCGAGGGCGGGGTTCTCGCTGAGTTCGTCCTGGATCCTTTGTTCGAGCTCGAGGGTATTCAGGTGGAAGAGATTTAGCAATTCGATCTGCTGTGGCAGGATGGTGTGTTGTTGCTTTTGCGTCTGTACTTGCTTCAGCATAATACCCAGTTTTATGTGTAGGTTTTAGAAATAGGTAGTGAAGAGACGACAAACGAGGGACCAAAAGCTAAGTGACTGGGTTCAAAGCCCGAACTGCTCCATGGAGCGCCGGGTCTGTGGAAATTCGGGTACGACCTTGTGGAAAAAAGGTTACAAATCAATTGAACGACAAGGGGTTTTATGTGGTTACCCTTAGGCGGGGCGAGCACGGGTTTTGTGGTCTGTATTTTGACAGTTGCAAGTATTAGCCTATCTTAAATATTATTCAGAATCATTATCTATGGGTACACGCCAAACCGCAAGTCCGAGGTCACTGCCCCGCCGGTTGGTTAGGATCATTGGGAAAACCCTGTTGGCGATAATTATAGTTTTGGTGATCGTGTTGCTGCTGGTGCAGACGCCCTGGGTACAGAATATTGTCCGGGCGAAGGCGGAGACCTATTTGTCGCGGAAGCTGAATACCGCGGTCCGGATCGGGGGGCTGCGGATCAATTTCCTGCATTCGGTCACCCTGAAGGATGTTTATATAGCGGACCGTCAGCGGGATACCCTGTTGTCGGCGGGGTTGATCGACGTGAACCTATACGTGTTGGGGCTCTTGCACAATAATTTGGATATCAAGCGGGTGGAGCTGGGAGATATTACCGTAAAAGTCAAGCGGCAGCTGCCGGATACGGCGTTCAATTTTCAATTTATTGTGGATGCTTTTGTGGGGGGCGCCGCTGCGAAGAAGACTGATACGGCTAAATCGACGCCGATGAAGATGGCGTTGCGAGACCTGGTGATGGACAGGATCAGGATGGTGTATAAGGACACGGTTACGGGCAATGATGTGGAGGTGTTTTTGGGGCATAATGAGACGAAGATGGACCTGTTGGATGTTTCGAACAATCAGTTCGGCATTCCGGAGATCCGGGTGAGTGGGTTGCGGGCGAGGGTTTTTCAGGGAAAGCCGCTGACGCGGCTTGCGGTTTCTGTTGATACGGCGGCTTCGCCGCAGGTGGGGTTGAGGTTGGGGAAGGTGGATATTGAGAATAGTGATGTAATATATAGTAGTGGGAAAATGGCGGCTGGTGCGCATGTGGGGTCGTTGGTGGGGGTGGTAAAGAAAGTAGATCTGAACAAGATGACGTATGAACTGGCGTCGATAATGGCGGATAGTTCCAGTTTGCGATATGACGATGATAGTCAGAAGAGGCTGAAGAAGGGGATGGACTATGCGCATCTGGCAGTGAAGGGGTTGGCATTGAGCGCGGATAATTTTACCTATAGTACGGATTCTATCAGCGGTCATATCGGCAGGGGGCAGTTGAGCGAGCAGTCGGGTTTCCGGTTGACCCAGCTGCAGACGCGGTTCTTTTATTCGGAGCGGCGGGTATGGCTGAAAGACCTGCTGGTGCGGACGCCTGGCAGCTTTTTACAGCGTTCGGCGGCGATGGAGTATGATTCGCTGATGGGGATCGTGAAGCATCCCGCGCGGACGAGACTGGATATCGACCTGGTGAATAGCCGGGTGCAGGTGAAAGATATACTTTATTTCGCGCCTTTTTTGGCGTCGCAGCCGGCTTTTGCGAATCCCGATGCAGTATGGTCGATCGATGCACGAACGACGGGTACGCTGGATGTGTTGAACATAGAGCGGCTGCGTTTTAGCGGTGTGGGTGATCTGCGGCTGGAAGTTGCCGGTAAGCTGCTGCATCCGATGGATACGAGCAGGATCAGCGCCGACCTGACCATTCAGCAGCTGTCGGGCAGCCGGGATGCGCTGGTGGGCTTGTTGCCAAAGGGGGTGCTGCCCGGGAATATCGATATTCCGGCCCGGTTTGACCTTCGCGGGAAGGTTGCGGGGAGCATGGAAGGTTTTCAGTCCGACCTGGTGCTGAATACGTCGTCGGGTATGGTGCGGCTGAAGGGGTACGTGCGGGAGTTCAGGTCTGCGGGCCATGCGACCTATGATCTCGTCCTGGACACGAAGGGGTTGGATCTGGGGAAGATCCTGAAGGATAGCGCCTACGGAAGGGTTACCGGCAATTTTTCGGTGAGGGGGAGGGGTTATGATCAGCATACAGCCAGCGCGAGCTTTAGCGGAAGGGTGCGGTCGGCGGTGTACAGGGGGTATGACTATGGCGGGCTTACGGTCGACGGGAGTCTGGCGGACCAGCATGCCGAGCTGAGATCTTCCATTAATTCTGCAGCGGTCCATTTTGAGCTGACCGCGTCGGGTGAGCTTTCCCGGAAGTTCCCGGCGTTGCGCCTGGACTGGCAGGTGGATACGGTGGATCTGCTGGCTTTGCACCTTCTGAAGGATACGATGGCGTTCAGGGGGCATGTGCATGCGGAGTTTGCCGACACGAACCCGGACTCGCTGCAGGGGGATCTGAAATTATACAGTGTGGGTTTTACGCGTGGGGCGCAGCACCTGTCAACGGATACCGTTGCCCTGGTGGCGCGCAGGGAGAATGATGTGCAGGATATCCTTTTCCGGTCGGAGATGGCGGATATCGACTGGAAAGGGCGGTACCGGCTGACGGAGACGGGGGTGGCGCTGCAGCATGTGATCAACCGGTATTACCGGCTGAATGGATTTACCGATACGGCGTTTGCGGCGCAGGACTGGACGATGACGATGCATTTGCGGGTGTCGCCGCTGGTCCTTTCGATGATGCCGTCTTTGAAGAACACGGATAGTCTTGGCGGGGTGATGGTCTTTAACAGCGACAGGAACGACCTGCATGCCGATCTGCGGACACCGCGGGTTGTCGTGGGCGGGCAGCGTTTTCACAATGTCGGGGTGCGTCTGGCTACCGCTGACGGGCAGCTGAACTATGGGGTTTCCATGACGGACGGGAATGGCGGAGGGCTCGAGTTCTACCGGACGTCGCTGGGGGGATATGTGAAGGATAACCACCTTGTATCGTCGCTGGTGCTGCGGGATAAGAAGGGTAAGGAGAGGTACCGGTTGGCGGGGCGGTTGGAGAAATTGGACGACGGGCTGAAGTTCGTGCTCGATCCCGATAGCCTTATGCTGAACTATGACCGCTGGCAGGTGAACGCTGCCAATTATTTTTTATATGACTCTTCGGGGATCGTGGTGCATGAATTCGGTATCTCCAACAAAGGTGATTCGCTTTCTGTCAACAGCGATCCGCCTTCTCCGAATTCGCCGATCGACGTGCGTTTTGCAAATTTCCGGCTGGGGACGCTGACGCGTATGGCGAACCAGGATTCGTTATTGGTCGATGGGACCCTGAACGGCCGCGCGGAGGTGAAGAATGTGATGAGCAGTCCGGTATTTACGACGGACCTGGTGATCAGGAAGCTTTCGTACCGGGCGGACACGGTGGGGGATATTGCGGTTAAGGTCAATAACGAGAAGGGGAATGCGTTCTCTGCCGATATTGCTCTTACGGGAAACAACAATGACGTGAGGATACAGGGTGATTACTATACCGGGGAGGGGAAGATGGACCTGAAGGTCCTGCTGAACCAGCTGAACCTGGCGAGTCTGAATGGCCCGGCGGCGGAACAGGTGCGGGGGATGAGGGGGTACCTGAAGGGGCAGCTGGCTTTGTCGGGGACGATGGACAAGCCGTTGTTAAGGGGCAATCTGAATTTTGACAGTGCGAGGCTGACGCCGGTGATCACCGGTGAGCCTTTGGCTTTGTCGAATGACCGGATAGAGTTCGATGAGGACGGGTTCAACTTCAGCAAGTTCAGGATGCAGGATTCGGCGGGGAACAAGCTGACGATCGACGGCAACGTTTTTACCAAAGACTATCGCAAGTATGGATTTGACATGTCATTGAATGCGTCGAATTTCCGGCTGGTGAATGCGCCGGAGTCGGGTAACCAGGAATTTTATGGGAAGCTGAATATCGATGCGGCGATCAACCTGGAGGGGGATATGGTCTCGCCGAAGGTGGACGGCGATCTGCGGGTCAACAGGCAAACGAATTTCTTTTTTGTGCTGCCGGGCAGCGATCCTGAGCTGGTGGACAGGCAGGGTGTCGTCCGATTTGTAAACGCGCATGGGGATACGCTGGCGGCGAAGCCTGCTGTTCACGTGCAGCATGCCGTGACGGGTATGGATCTGAGCATGAATATATCGACCGACAGCAGTGCGGTCTTTACGATGGTAGTAGATGAGCGGACGGGGGATCAGCTGACGGCGCGCGGGCGGTCGAACCTTGTCTTTGGTATGGACAAGAGCGGGAAGATGGATCTGACGGGGACCTACGAGGTGGAGAGCGGGTCTTACAATCTTTCGCTGCAGGCGTTAAAACGAAAGTTCGATATTGTGCGGGGCAGTACGATCACGTGGACGGGGGACCCTTACTCGGCTGTGATCGATCTGAACGCTACCTATACCGCCAATACGCCTTCCATCGATCTTATCGCCAATGAGATCGCGGGACGGAGCCAGACGGATATCAATAAGTTCAAGCAGAAGCTGCCCTTCCTGGTGACCCTGAAGATGGAGGGTGAGCTGCTGAAGCCGAAGATCACCTTCGACATTACGCTGCCGACGAATGTGCTGGCGTTGTGGCCGGACGTCGACCAGAAGCTGCAGCAGATAAGGACGCAGGAGTCTGAGCTGGACAAGCAGGTGTTCGCGCTGTTGCTGCTGAACCGTTTTGTCGGGGAGGATCCGCTGCAGAGCCAGGCGGGGGGCGGGAGCACGCTGGGGAATATGGCCTTTCAGAGTGCGAGCCAGATACTCACCAATCAGCTGAACCAGCTGGCGGCCAGTCTTATCAAGGGGGTGGATATCAATTTCGACCTCAACAATCAGCAGGACTACAGTACGGGGACCGAGCAGGACTATACCGAGCTGAACGTCTCGGTGAGCAAGCGGTTGTTCAGCGACCGGATACAGGTCAGCGTGGGCAGCAATTTTGATGTACAGGGGACCGGGGCGGCGGGCCAGAGCGCGTCGAATATTGCGGGTGATGTGGCGGTAGACTACAAGCTCACGAAGGATGGCCGGTATATGGTTCGCGCTTACCGGAAGAACCAGTATGAGGCTGTTATCGAGGGCCAGGTAGTGGAGACGGGGGTGAGCTTTATTCTGACCTTTGACTACAATCGTCTGAGGGAGCTGTTCGGGAAGACCAGGGAAGAAAAATTACAGGAAAGAACGATCAGTAAACCACCAAAAAGCGCGGCTTCAAATCAATGAAAATGAAAGGAATGAAACTAGGGGTTGCCGGGTTGAGCGTGGTGATGTGTTTGTCGGCCTGTCACGAATCCAAATATCTGACTGCGGGGCAGACCCTGTACACGGGCAATGTGGTTAAGATCGAGTCGTCGGCGCCGATGAAGAAGAAGGAAAAGAAGGGGCTGCGGGATGAGCTGGGTGATCTTTTGCGGCCCAAGCTGAACAGCAAGTTCCTGGGCTGGCGGATGAAGCTGTGGATCTACAATATTGCCGGTACGTCAAAGAAGGACAAGGGGTTTAAGCACTGGCTGAAGTATAAGGTGGGGGAGGCGCCCGTGCTGGCGTCGGAGTCGCTGATCAAGAAGAATGCGGATGTGCTGCAGAATCACCTGGAGAACAAGGGATGGTTTCACGACACTGTGGTCACCGATACGAAGGTTAAGGACAAGCATCTGACGGCCACGTATACTGCACAGATCGGTCCCCGTTATGTCCTCCGGAATGTGACCTTTCCTACGGATTCTACGGATTTCCTGGGAAGGACTATCGATAGTGTCTGGCGTGGGGAGTTCGGGCGTCGTCGTCACCGGAGGCAGAATGATACGCTGCGTCGGCGGTCGTTGTTGAAGTCCGGGGATTTTTATGATCTGGCGGTGATCAGGTCAGAGCGGGATCGGATCGACGGCAGGTTGAAGAACCGGGGGTTCTATTTCTTCAACCCGGACGATATCATTGTAAATGCGGATACGACTGTCGGCGGGCACCGGGTAGACCTGCGTCTGGATCTCAAGGATGAGACGCCGGATGCTGCGTTCAATGCTTATCATATCGGGAAGGTGATGGTCTTTGCGAACTATGATATAAGGTCGGACACGAGTCTCAGGCGCGCTTATAGTACACCGGAAGGCTATCATATCGTGGATACGGCGCACTACTTACGCCCGCTGGTCTTCAGGAAGACGCTGGTGTTCAAGCCGGGTGATCTGTACAAGCGGAATGATCACAATCTTTCGCTGAGCAGGCTGGTGAGTCTGGGGGTGTTCAAGTTTGTCAAAGCCCGTTTTCAGCCGTCCGCGGGGGCGGATTCGGCTACTGCGCTGGACGCCTATTACTATCTGACGCCGGGTGCGAAGAAGTCGATCAGGCTGGAGGCTTCGGGGCTGACGCGGTCGGACAATACGACGGGTACGGAGCTGTCGTTGTCGTGGCGGCACCGGAATCTTTTCCGGGGGGCGGAGCTGTTCACGGCGAGTCTTTATGGCGGGCTGGAGGAGCAGTTCATCGGGTTGGGGCAGAAGGTCAGCACGAAGAGGGCGGGGGTGGACCTGAATCTTTATATACCGAGGATCATCTCGCCGTTCGACCTGAATACGAGCAGCGCGTTCGTGCCGAAGACGAGGATCAATACGGCGTATGATATTTTTGACCGGAGCTCTGAGTATACGCTGCGGTCGGCGCGGGGGAGTTTTGGGTATATCTTCAAGAACCGGCTCAATTCGGAGAATCAGCTGACGGTGTTGGGGATCAACTATGTCCGGCCGACGCATATCGATCCTTTGTATCAGAAGCGGCTGGATTCGAATATCATGCTTGCGCGGGCGATCGAGAAGCAGTTTATCATCGGGCCTTCGTACAATTTCAACTATAATTCTTTGACGCGGCAGAATCGCCGGTTGCACAATTTTTATTTTAACGGGAAGGTGGATCTGTCGAATAACCTGGTGGGGATATTGACGGGGGCGAATATCGACAAGGGGAAGGTGCGGGAGCTTTTCCATGTACCGCTGGCGCAGTTCGTCCGGATGGAGGCGGATTTCAGGCATATTTTGCGATTGGGGCAGTACAGTCAGTTCGTGTCGCGGTTCACGGGGGGAGTCGGGATTGCGTATGGGAACAGTTCGACGATGCCTTTTATCGAGCAGTTCTTTGCGGGGGGGACGAATGATATCCGGGCGTTCCGGTCGAGGGCGTTGGGACCGGGCAGTTATTATGCGGGGAATCCGAACCAGGTACCTCTTCTTCCGGATCAGCCGGGGGATATCAAGCTCGAGATGAATTTTGAGTATCGGTGTAAGCTGGCTGGGCTGGTGCGGTGGGCTGTTTTTACGGATATGGGGAATGTGTGGACGAGGCTGGAGGATAGTACGCGGCCGGGGTCGAAGTTTACGGGTCATTTTTTGAATGATGTTGCTGTGGGTGTGGGGACGGGGTTGCGGTTTGATCTGAGCATTCTTGTGTTGAGGGTGGATGTCGCTGCGCCGGTGAGGTTCCCGTGGGTGCAGGGGGATAAGAAGTGGAATTTTCATGCGGTGACGGATATATCGAATATGGTGTTGAATCTGGCGATAGGGTATCCGTTCTAGCACTTTTTTTGAGCCTTCCGGTCGTGTGGAGGGTGTGGTGGTGGCTTCTACAATTTGGGAAAGTTTTCCACGAAGTTGGATGGCGGGGAAGGAGGAGGCCAGCCTGGGTTATGTGTCCGGGTTAGTATGGCATATTTTTTTTATGCTTATCGGGTAGGGTTACCTGAGTCACTAAAGTGAGAGTTATGAAAGCGAAACTACCTGGGCAGGGGCCTTCAACCGGGTCTTCTGCGAAAACCTCCGGGCAGCATCATAGGATCATAAATCTGTTGGACGATCTTATCCGTGTAAATATCGATCGGATTACAGCCTATGAAAAGGCTGCTCACGAAGAGAGGAGCTCTGGTCTTGAGATCAGGGATGTGTTCTATCGGCTTGCGACGGAGAGCAGGTCGTATGTAAATGACCTGCATGCGGAGGTGATCCGGCTCGGCGGTGCGCCTGTCACGCAGTCGACGGCTGCCGGCGCGTTGTATCAGCACTGGCTGAATGGCAAGGTCAATTTTGACGGGGAGACGCTGGCTTCCATGGGCGGGGCCTGTCTACATGGGGAAGAGCTGATGCAGCAGATATACAGGCATGCGTTGGATAACGGGGCTTTGCCGCCCGGGTTGCATCAGCTGGTGGAAGGCCAGCTGTGGTCATTGGAGAGGGCGCAGGAAAGGCTGGTGAAGGCGATGGAGGGACCGGGAAGGGCCACCGGTTAGTGGTGTTTGAAGTATTGTATCTCCCGCTCGTGCTTTCTGGCGGCTTCGAGGGAGTCGAAGGTGCCCAGGTTCTTGCGTTTGTTCGTCCTGGGGTCTACTTTCCTGGAATAGATGCGATATTGTCCTGATTTGAGTTTGCGTATCATAAACATAAATTTTACAGGTGATGACTGGTAAAGAAAACAGGACCCCGTAGAAACAGGGTCCATGATCTTATTCTTTCAGGTTTATTGACACAGTATGGTATTAAAAAACTGTGCCAGACAGTGTTATCTCCTTTTTTCTTTTGTGTAATATTTTCCTCAGACCGCGGTGGCTTTCTTAAACAGATGCAACTATCTCTTGTCCTTTTTCATTCCGCGGTTCCCCTTGATAATGAAAGGCCATCGATGGCTGGTAGGCATGTTTTCGGTGCGGGCGGGTTCGGCTGGCTTCAACTGGTATCGAATTTGAAAAAATACTGTTAAAATGAATCCTTATGCCGAATACATCTGATCTGGATTTTTTGCAGGAGAAGATCCAGGATCTAAAGAATGCGCTTTTTTTTAGCCAAAACTCTTCGCTTTTGAGAATGGCCACTACCATCGTCACGGTCCTGAAAGTGGACGAATTGGGACAGATGTGGTTCTTTGTACCCAAGCCGCAGCAGGCTTTACACGAGTTCGACCGGGAATTCCCTGTCAGGCTGGAGTTCTTCCGGAAAGGGAGGCAATATTTTCTTCATGTGCTGGGCAAGGCGTTTATCGTTGACGATCCGGAAGAGGTCAACAATCTTGTCCATGATGATATTCGTGAGCTGGCGGCCAATCATCTGGTCCTTATAAAGGTGAGGATGTCGAAGGCCGATTATTTTGAAACTCCTGATCCGCGGCGGCATATGGGCTGGTGGAAGGATCTGGTGGATCAGCTGCATTCCTGGATGTTCAATACCCGTCGAGGTTACCGTCCCTATCATCTCCAGGATACTTCGATGTCGATGTTCTCTTATCGCCCCGTAGCCTAAGCCCTTTTTTATTCCTACCCGGAACCACGTTCTCTTTCCCTCCTTTGAATTACCATCCCCCAATATCCGGGGTATCGTTGAGCCTCCCGTGTCGGCTCGTGGGTTAGCCTAATGCTGTGTTCATATCTCGTCCTTGCCCGCGTCCGGCTTGAGAGTTTATTGTTCAGCCTGTGTGGAGCGGCGGTTCACCCGGGAAATGATTGGTGGGCGGCGATTGGCATTTGTGAAGGCGGTTGGCACGTGGCATAGCTTTTGAGTTTTATGCACTAAAAGTTTCCAACTGAAAAACAGCCATTTATGAAAAATCTAGCGAAGTTTACACTTATCGGGTCTATGGTAGTCCTTTGTTTTAGCTGCGGTAACTCTAATGACAGCACAAAGGAGGCAAAAGATTCCAATAATGCGAAGATGGATTCGGGGAGCAGCACGACGAGTTCGACGCCGGCGATTCCTCCTTCTGTGAGTAAGGGGGATCAGGATTTTGCCGTCAATACGGCGAATGCGGGTATGACGGAGATACAGGCGGGGCAGATGGCGGTGCAGAAAGGGGCGGCGAAGGACGTGAAGGATTATGGCGCCATGATGGTCAAGGATCATACTGCCGCTGCCGATAAATTGAAGTCGATAGCTGCGTCGAAAAATATCACCCTGCCTTCTACGCTATCTTCGGATAAGCAGAAGGACCTGGATGACCTTAACAAGAAAGAAGGCAAAGATTTTGATAAGGCTTATATAGACATGATGATCTCTGACCACAAGAAGGTGATCAGCGCATTTGAAGACGAGTCGAAGAATGGCTCGGACGCTGATATCCGTGGTTTTGCTGACAGTACGCTGCACGTGTTACGTCATCATCTGGACGAGGCGGAGAAATGCCACAAGATGATGAAGAAGTAGTTGTTCAAATACCACCTCCATGAAAACCTTTACTTATGGCGGGCAGGATATTCCTGCCCGTTGTTTTTTTGTGGGTATGGGAGGGTGGTGGTTTATTCTGTATGGAGGCTTTTGGCCGGGTTGGCGTTGGCGGCGCGTGTCGCCTGCCAGCCGACGGTGATCATAGCGATCAGGACGGCGAGGAGGCCTGCGGCAAGGAAGAGGCCTAAATTGGGAGATATGTGATAGGCAAATTCCCTGAGCCAGCGGCTGGACGCATACCAGGCCAGCGGGATGCTGATCGCGATGGCCAGGAGTACGGGTTTGATGAGATCTTTTGATACCAATAGGACAATACGGGTGACGCTGGCGCCGAGGACCTTTCGGACGCCTATTTCCTTGGTACGCTGGCTTACGCTGAAGGTGACCAGTCCGAAGAGGCCCAGGCAGGCGATGAGGATGGCCAGGGCGGTGAAGGTCAGCAGGAGGCTTCCCTGTCGTCTTTCGGCAGCGTATTGGCGCCCGAAGTTCTCGTCGAGGAAATGGTATTCGAAGGGGTTGGTCGGGTCCCATTTTCTGTAGACGGAGCCGATGTATTGCAGGCCTTTTGTTATGCTGTTGTTGTTGAGCCGGACGCAGAGGTTGTCTTCTTCGCTTCTATTGGGTGGCATCCGGAGAAGGAGCGGCTGGATGCTGTGCTGCAGGCTGTAGATATTGAAGTCTTTTACCACTCCGATGACGGTCGCGAATTGAGTTTCGCCGCCATTGTCCGGGAACCGGACCTTTTGGCCGATGGGATTGGTCCAGCCTAGGCGATGGACGAGTGTCTCGTTGACCAGTACAGAATTGAATTGGTCGGTGGGCTGTGTATTTGAAAAATTCCGACCCGCAGCGAGGCCGATCTGCAGCGTCGGGAGATAGTCGGCGTCGACGTAGTAGTTCTGGACCTTGAGGGTGGCGGAGTTGACGGTGATGGCTGTGGTGCCGATGTCGTTGTTGCCGATGGGGTTGCCTGCGGCGGCTGCGGCCTGTACCGATGGGTCGCGGAGCAGCTGTTGTTTGAGGTCTTCTATGTGTTCGCGGACCTCCCTGTTGGGAATATGGAAAGTGAGGACCTGGTCTTTGTTAAAGCCGAGGTCTTTGTGCTGCATGTACCGGAGCTGGAGGTAGATGACGGTCGAGCCTGCGATCAGAAAGATCGTAACGACGAACTGGAAGGTGACCAGTGATCTGCGAAAGAGGATGGTTGCGGAGACGTCGCCCTGCTGTCCTTTGAGGGAGGGTAGCGTGCGGAACCCGGAGAGGAATGCGGCGGGATAAGCGCCGCCGAGGAGGCCTGTGACCAGGGTAAATATGGTTATTGTCGTGATGGTTCTGTTGACGCCGAATTGCCAGAGGCCAAGCTCTTTGCCGGATAGTGCATTAAAAGCGGGCATCAGCAGGTGGGCCAATACCGTGGCTAATGTGGCCGCCAGCCAGGTGAAGACGACGGATTCGGTCAGGAAGAGGGCGGCGAGCTGCCGGCGACCGGAGCCGATGACCTTGCGTACGCCTATTTCTTTGAGGCGGAGGGAAGACCTTGCCGTTGCGAGATTGATGTAATTGATGATGGCGATGATCAGCACGAGCAGGGCGACGGCGGAGAAGAGCCAGACATAGCGGATGTCGCCGTTGCGGCTGATCTCGTAGTCGAGATGGGAATGAAGGTGGATGGATGTGAGGGGCTGGAGGTCCATCCTGTATTGGGCGCCGGCGCCCAGGGCGTCTTTGAGGTGTTTTTGGAAGAATTCCGGAAGGTGGGATCGAAGCTTATCGGGATCGGCGCCTTTTTTAAGCAGGATATATGTGTAGAGATAAGAATTGAGGCTGTTGCCGGCGGGGGGCTGGAGCCAGCGGAGTGCGCTGAAGGAAAGCTGTGTATTGGACGGCGGGTCCTGCATGACGCCGGTGACGCGGGAAGGGAGTTCGTTGTCGAGGACTACGATCTTGCCGAGGGCGTTGTCAGCGTTGCCGAACAGCTGTTCGGCGAGGGTCCTGGTCAGCACGATGGAGCCGGGGGTAGCGAGCGCGTTCTCTGCGTCGCCGTAGAGGAAGGGGAAACGGAAGATATGCAGCAGGGAATTGTCTACGGCGAGGATGTCGTTGCGCCGGATCTTTTTGTCTCCGCAGGACAGGGTGCCGCCGCCTTCGGCGTCGATGCGGGCTGCGGCCTCGATGTCGGGATAGTCATTTTGCAGTGTGGGTGCGAAGGAGGAAGGCGTGATGGCCAGGTTGAAGCTGTTGCCGCCCGCCTGGCCGGAATGTGTAACCCGGTAGATGCGGCCGGCGTTGGGTGAATAACGGTCATAGCTGAGCTCGTCGGCGACGTAGAGGGTCATGAGCCAGAAGACGGCGAGGCCGATGGCCAGTCCGACGATATTGATAGCGGAGTAGATCTTGTTCTTCCGCAGGTTGCGCCAGGCGATAAGGAAGTAGTTCTTGATCATGGTCATTGTGTTGCCGGGAGTATGCCAATACCATAAAAATATGACATGCAGCCGGTTGCAGCAAATGATCCGAAGACGGGGGTGCGTAAGCGGGCAGTGAGTGTCCGTTAGTGATACATGTTCACGAGTTCCAGCCGTAGAGGAAGTAGTCGTTGTCGAAGCTGCCGTCGTCGTAGAGGTTGACCATGGCGTATCCATTTCCTGTCTGTTCGTGGATGCCTTTCCACCAGTTGCCGCTGACTGCGCCATTGCTGATGAAGGTGATGCCGTCGTATCTTATCTGTTCGTAGAGGTGGATGTGGCCGCTGAGGCAGAGTCTGACGTTCTTGTACCGGGTGAGGAGGGCGACGATCTTTGCCGAGTCCGTGTGCATGAGGCCGCCGCTGACGATATAGCCATCTTCTCCTTTTGACTGGGCCATTGCTATTACGGCTGCGGAGAGGATCGGGACGTGTGAGACGACGACGATCGGGGTTGTGGCGGGTGTTGACAGGAGGTCCTGCTCAAGCCAGCTGAACTGTTCGTCGTCGAGCTTCATGGTATACCAGCTGCCGTCTGACTTTGGCTGGACGCTGTCGAGCATGATAAAATGCCAGCCGCCTTTGTCGTAGCTGTGGTAGGGGCGTTCGAGGCGCATTTTTTCCAGCGCGAATTTTTTGCCGTAGAGGGGGTCGCTTTTTTCGCCCATGCCCCAGCAGTCGTGGTTGCCGATGCAGTATTCGATGGGCAGGGAGTTTTCTTTTTTAAAGACTTCGTGCGAGAGGTCCCACTGGAGGTTGACGCGGTCTTTTGATTGTTTGAGCGAGTCGAATACGCAGTCGCCGCTGTTGAGGATGAAGGAGGGGGCGTCGGTCTGGCCCTGCAGGTGGTGGAGGCAGGCGGCGAGTCCTTCGGCGGCGCGCAGTTCGGGCTGGATATGGATGTCCGTCAGGTGGGCGAACCGGAGGGTGCGTTTTTTGGCGGTGTTGGAGTGGGGGGCTGGTTGACCGGCCGGTTGGTTTGCCGAGGCCAGTGAAGGGATGGCGGGTGCGAGACTGAGGAGGCCGAGTTGTTTAAGAAGGTTACGACGGTTCATATATAAAGACTGTTGAGGGGCAAATTTAGGGGGTGAAGGGGTGGGTTGGGATTAAGGAATTGTAAATCCTTTTGGTCGTTGTTTGTTGTAGGGGGTCGCGTCCTGGAAGGCTTTTGCGAAAGCCAGCAGCTGTGCTTCGCCGTAGAGGTGGCCGATGAAGGTGATGCTGCCGGGGGTGCCGTCGGGTTTGTAGCCGACGGGGAGGGTGATGGAGGGGTGGCCGGTGAGGTTGGTGATGGCGAGTTGGTCGCCGGTCTCGGGGGGTGCTACGATGATGTCGAAGCGATCGAAGAGGGCGGAGATGGTGTGCTGGATGGTATTGCGTATGCGGCAGGCGTTGATGTAGTTGAGGGCCGGGATGGAGCGGGCGGTGCGGAAGGTATTGGGCCAGCGGTCCTTGTTCTGTTGGACCATCTGGTCGTCCTCGCCGGTGCGGGTCAGCATGTCGAAGGCGGCGGCGGACTCGGCGCTGATGATGAGGTTGAGGATGTCGTTGCCGTTGAGGTTCTTGGGGAAGCTCATGGGGTTGATGCGGGCGCCCAGTGTTCTTAGAATTTTAATGGACTGTTTTTCGGGGCTGTCGTCGGGGAGGGAGTCGATGTTGTCGGTATAGGCGACTCTCAGCCGGGAGAGGTTGGTCTTTCCGGTATAGTTAAAGGGCATGGTGCGGGAGGAGGCATCGAGGCTGTCACCGCCATGGATATACGCAAAAACGTATGCTGCGTCCTCTGCGCTGCGGCAGATGGGGCCTACTTTGTCGGAGCTCCAGCAGAGGGCCATGCAGCCGGTGCGGGCGATGCTGCCGAAGGTGGGGCGAAGGCCGGTGGCGCCGCATCGCATGGAGGGGTCGACGATCGATCCGTAGGTCTCGGTGCCGATGGCGAAGGGGACGAGGCCTGCGGCGGTGGCCGATGCCGAGCCCGCGGAGCTGCCGCCGGAGCCTGTGGAGGGTTTCCAGGGGTTGCGGGTCAGGCCGCCGAACCAGACGTCGTCCATGGCGAGTTCGCCGAGGGAGAGTTTGGCGACCAGGACTGCGCCGGCATCGGAGAGGCGTTGCGCCACGTAGGAATTGTGGTCGATGACCTGGTCCTTATAGGGTGGCGTTCCCCAGGTGGTGTGGCTGCCCTTTACGGCAAACAGGTCCTTAATGCCGTAGGGGATGCCCTGCAGCGGGCTTTTGATGATGCCTTTTGCGAAATCGGCGTCGGCCCGGCGGGCCTGGGCGAGGGCGCTGTCCTCTGTCAGCTCGATCACGCAGTGAAGGACGGGGCCGAATGTTTTTAGCCTTTGCAGGTATAGTTGGGTCAGCTGGACAGAGCTGATCTTTTTTCTTTTCAGGAGGGAGGCCAGTTCGGGGATGGAATAGAACGCGAGTTGGTTGGAGTCGGTGGGCAGGACGGTCCCGGAAGGGATATTCCAGCTGATAGTCTGCTGCCGGCGTTCGTAGGGGGTGCCGGGGATCAGCGGATCGAAGCCGAGGCTCATGGGTATGTCGTTGCGCAGGAAGTGCTCATGGAGGTGTCGATAGATACGCAGGTGGTCTTCGAGGCCGCTGAGTATCGAGTCTCTTTTGGCGGGGGTAAAGCTGAGGTCGAAGAGCTGTTCGGCCCCGATGAGCTGGGTCAGGCGGACGGAGTCGGGGACCGGGGGGGCGTCCTGCGGCTGGGAGAACAGGGTGTGGCCGATCAGGAGGAGTACCAGGAGGGCCGGGAGTCGTTGGTGGGGAAACATGGTTATTGGAGTGTTTTGG
>JAFDYE010000203.1 GCA_018267585.1 Bacteroidota bacterium | reverse complement strand
CCGAAGAAGTATCAGTTGATGAGGGTATGAAGGATGGCCGGTGACGGTGAGTGAGGATAGGGGAGTGCATGTTTCTGGCTGATCCGACATTTTTTTTGACGTTATGGACAGTTAATACTCCATTTAAATTTTTTTCTTTGCTGTCAGACTGGAAAAAATTATGGAGACTGGCTTTAGAAAGTGGATCATTACATTCACTGTCATTATTTCGGCTATAATTGAACTGATCGATACAACTATTGTCAACGTGTCGATCAACACCATGAGCGGCAACCTGGCGGCTTCGCTGGAGGATACGGCCTGGGTTATTACGTCTTATGCCATCGCGAATGTGATCGTCATCCCGATGACGAGTTTTCTGGCCGAGAAGATCGGCCGGAAACAATACTATATCGGGTCAATCATTCTGTTCACGGTTACGTCAGCCATGTGTGGCTTGTCGTCGAGTCTCTGGGAGCTGGTTGCTTTCCGGTTCCTCCAGGGGCTTGGGGGCGGGGCCTTGCTGTCTACCTCTCAGGCCATTCTTTTCGAGACCTTCCCGCCCAAGGACCGGGCGTTGGCCAGCGGGATATTTGCGCTGGGGGTCATCATCGGTCCTTCGATAGGCCCTGTTATGGGGGGGTATATCGTCGACAATGCGTCCTGGCCCTGGATATTTTTTGTCAATATCCCGATCGGTTTTATGGCTACGGTGCTTTGTATCCGGTATCTGCGGCCTTCGAAGCCTTCGCGTGACGGAAAGCCGATCGACTGGACAGGGATCGGGCTGTTGAGCGTTGGCGTGGGTTCGCTGCAGGTCGTGCTGGAAAGAGGGGAAACCGACGACTGGTTCTCTGCTAACTATATCAGCGTGCTGACGGCGTTGTCGGCCCTTTGTCTGACCGTCTTTGTCTGGTGGGAGCTGCGGGTGAGGTTTCCCGTTGTGAATTTAAAAGTGCTGAAGAGTGCGACGCTTTCAGTCTCCGCGGTGCTGACCTTTATCCTGGGGTTTGGGCTTTTCAGTGCCATCTATGTGTTCCCATTGTTTGCCCAGCGGACTTTGGGGTATTCCGCTTTTCAGACGGGGCTGATGATCATGCCGGGGGTGTTGATGGGGGCCGCGATCTCGCCTTTCCTGGGGAAGATGATGCAGAAAGGTCTGAGGCCGCAGTGGCTGGTTATTGCGGGGTTTGGTCTGACGGCCATTTTCAACTTCCGGATGTCGGAGTCCAGCCTGAGCTCGGGCTCTGTCGATTTTGCGCTGCCGCTGATCTTCCGTGCGCTCGGCGCCGCGCTGCTGATCGTGCCGCTGACCGCGCTGGCCGTCAGCGAGCTGCAGCCCCGGGACATCCCGCAGGGCGCGGCATTGAACAATATGATGCGGCAGATGGGCGGCTCGTTTGGCATCGCGCTGATCAATACCTATATCGCGCACCGCGCGGCCAACAACCGGAATTCGCTGGTCACGCATATCACGGCTACAGATCTGCCGACGCAGGACCGGCTGCGGCTGGCCTCGGCGCGATTTGTCTCGACGGGGTCGACCGTCTATGATGCTGGCCGGCGGGCGCTTGCGGCGCTGGAGGCTACCGTGGCGCGGCAGACCTTTTTGATGAGCTATATGGACGCTTTCCTCTTGCTGGCTTTGCTCAATGCGTGCTGTATCCCGCTGGTCATGACTACGATCCGCAAAAAGAAGGCTGCGGCGCAGGGCGCGGCGGCCGCGCCGGCGGTGAAGATAGAGGTGGAGGCGCATTGATCCGGGACAGGGGGCGCAACACTGCTGCGAACAGAATAGGCGTATCTTTATGATATGGATCTTTTCAATCCGGACAGAGTGGCGAATATCCTGCCGTACGACGGGATAGCGGACTATTACGGGAGGGTGTTCGGGCCGACGGAGGCGGCGGCCTATCTCGAACGGCTGCTGCGGGGCGTCGAATGGCGATATGATGAAGTGGTTCTCTTTGGGAGAAAGATACAGACGAAGCGGATGGTGGCCTGGTATGGGGATAGCAGCTATGGCTATACGTATTCCGGGGTGACCAGGCAGGCGCTGGAGTGGACGGAGGATCTCCGGGCGCTGAAGACCAGGGTCGAGAAGGAGTCGGGGGCGACGTATAATTCCTGTCTGCTGAACCTTTATCATAACGGGGATGAAGGGGTGTCCTGGCATAGTGACGACGAGAAAGAGCTCCAGCAGGATGGGGCCATCGCGTCGGTCAGCTTTGGGGCGGAGCGAAAATTTCAGTTCAAGCATAAGACGAACGGGCAGCTGGTGGAAGTCCTGCTGGAGCCGGGCAGCCTGCTGGTCATGCGGGCGGAGTGTCAGCGATGCTGGCTGCATGCCCTTCCGAAGACAAAAAAGGTGAACCGGCCGCGGGTCAACCTGACCTTCCGGAAGATAACGGGCGCCTGACGCCCTTTTTTTATTTTATTTAACTATTTGAGAATTAGGGACCTGAATTAATTGCCTAGTTTAGGTGCAACCTTTATTCTCATGAAAGCCGGAAAATTTCCCCTTCTTCTCCACTATCACCTCGATATCCAGCGTATCAATATTCCCTATTCTTTTTTGGCGGGACTGGCCGGCTATGCAACAGGTCTGAATTTCTTTACGTCCTTTATTGTGTCCCTTGTAACAGGAGGATACTTCCTTGCGTCATACCTCTTTGATAGGAATCGCAAACATGAGTATTATTTCTATTATAACAAGGGGTTTTCCCGGGCAGGTCTGATCGCTTATTCCTGGCTATTGGACGGACTGCTGGCTTTATTGATCGCAACTGTCAAAAGCATTATCCGATGAACACTCATGTACTGGAAGCGGATAGCATTATCGCAACCCTGGGCGGGCGGAAGATACTGTCCGACGTCTACCTAAGGTGCCAGAGTGGAGAAGTAGTGGGGGTATTGGGAAGGAATGGCGCCGGTAAATCGACACTATTGCAGCTGATCTTCGGAACCCTGCCGTCCGAAGACCGGAGCATCCGTATTGACGGGCAGGTCATACATCCTCCTCACCTGCAGGGCAAATGGATCGCCTATCTGCCCCAGGACGGCTTTCTTCCCGCGAATATCCCGATAGGAAAGATCATTGGCCAGTATGCGGACGCGGAAAGAAGGAAGAAAATAATGGCCGACCCTAGAGTCAAGCCCCATCTGAAGAAGCGGATCCGGGAGCTGTCGGGAGGAGAGCTGCGTTATCTCGAGGTCTTATTGCTGGTGAATCTCACCGTAAAGTTTGTATTGCTGGACGAACCATTTTCCGGGATCGAGCCGATCTATCAGGACAGGGTCATGGACCTTATCAATGAATACCGGGGCGAAAAAGGGTTTGTCGTGACCGACCACGTATACAGGAAGATCATCGGCATCAGCGACAGGCTATTGTTGATCAATCAGGGTAAAACTATTCCCATACTAAAACCAGAACAATTGGAACAGTTCAGCTATGTACCGCGCGGGACCTTCAGTGGGAGCGTTCTGCCGAAATACGCCAACGTCGACCGGTTGAATCTCTTATCGGTAGTGGAGAGTAAGGAGGAAAGGGTCGAAGAAGCCGTCGTCCCTTTCGAAGTCGACAAGCAGACCTGGAAGGACCTCGACCTGTTCGACCAGGGTCGAAAGGGGCTGGTTTTTGGCCTGTTCAACAATGTCAAGACCGTTGGCGGCGGAGACAGGCTGGAGCAGCTGTTCAAGTCGCCTTCCAACGACCGTCAGCTGCTGGAGGAGCGCCGGGACGCGATCCGGTTCTTTTACAACAACGGTATTGACCTGAATATCGGACGCCAGCAGATGGATACGATCGAGCACTATCTGAATGCGAGCATTCCGTTGTACCCGGACACACGGCTGGACGCGCTGGCATACAATCTCCGGAATAAGTTCAAGCAGACGAATAACCACTATCTTGTCACCATCGGCATACAGACGACCGTGAGTACCCTCCGTCATTTCTTCCGGCTGGCCAACGAGCTGAGGGCGAAAGGCTGTCCCTATCACCTGGCGGCGATGTCGTTGAATATCGACGAGCTTATCCCGGACAGGAAGATACGGGAGATACTCAGCTCCTCCAATGCAGAGCTGTCGGCGATGGATATGTCCAGGTGCGACCATTATTTCCGGAGGAAGGGCAGGGAGCAGCTGCGGCGGATCATGGATACCATCTATGAATTTGACGTTTACCAGGCGGTAGCGGAGGCGGCGCAGAAGCACTCGCTTTCCTTTCCCGAATATATCGGAAGGCCTCTGCCTTTGCTGCAGCTAAGGGGACTTTTTCACCCGTTGCTGGCGAGCCCCGTCTCCAACGACTTCAGCATCGACAACGACAGCAACCTGTGTTTTATCAGCGGCGCGAATATGTCCGGCAAGTCCACCTTCCTGAAGGCGTTCGGGTTGTGTGTCTACCTTTCACATCTCGGTTTGCCGGTGCCCGCGGCGTATATGGAGACCACGCTCTTCAACGGTCTGATCACTACCATTAACCTGTCTGATAATATCAGCCAGGGCTATAGCCATTTCTATAATGAAGTCCGGCGGGTAAAGGACGTGGCAATGAAGATAAAGGAGAAAAAGCGGCTTGTCGTCCTGTTCGACGAGCTGTTCAGGGGGACGAATGTAAAGGATGCTTCGGATGCTTCTTTGGAGGTTATCGAAGCGCTTTCCCGGGTCCGGAACAGCCTGTTCCTGATATCTACCCATATCGTCGAGATAGCGGATCAGCTGAGCCAGAACAAGAACATATTCTTCAACTGTTTTGAGTCCACGATGGAGGCGGGGGTTCCCTGGTATAACTATAAGATCAGGGAGGGTATATCGAACGAACGGGTGGGGATGCTCATCATCCGGAACGAACAGATCATCGAAATGCTGAAGGAAGTGGGTAGATAGAAAGGCTGGTATGGATTTTGTGGAAAACTTCTTATCCTTTTCCACAACCTGGGCGCGCAATGATCTATTTCTAAATCATTTTAACCGCGCGTATGACTACCCGAATGCCCCTTGTCCCTTTGGCAGCTGCTTTCTGTCCTCCTCTATCTTTATTTTCCGAAAAAAAATTCAGTTACATCGCTGGGGAATTTTGGACCTATTTGTTCACGGTGGGGCCGTGAGCCGGGAAATTATTACCCATTATTCGGCGTGGTCGTACCCGTTATCATAGCTTATTTACCTATGAGAGGCCCGTTGATTCGCCAGCCCGTTGATTCGAGAACGGGCTGGTTTTTATTTGTTTGAAGGAGGGCAGCGGGTATGTCGGATGGAAGACATTTATATTTCGAAAATCATCGATATTTTTGCACCCATGAATTTAAACACGGATATAAAGCGGATCGAGAAGGTTTCGAAGGCCCTGGGTGACCCTTACCGTATTCAGATGATGGAAGCCATCATGAAACAAAAGGGATGGATGCAGTGTTCCGTGCTGGTCGAGATGTTCGATCTTGCGCAGTCCACGGTGTCGCACCACCTGAAGCAGCTGGTCGAGGCAGACCTGCTGATCCTGGAGAAAGACGGCCGTTGTGCGAGGTATATGATCAATAAAGAAGGGATGAGTGAGTTTGTGAAGTACCTGAACAGGTACGGGGAATAATTTTTTTACTCAATTGATCGATAATTTTAGATATATAAATCTTTAAATAAGAAGAGTATGAGAGTCATTAAAGAGAACCATCAGGGGATTAGCACCATTCTGGCTTTTGCGCTTATTCCGATCTCCGGATTTGCGACGGATATCTATATTCCTTCTTTGCCGTCGATGGCGGGGGAACTTCACGTGAGCAATGCGGCCGTGCAGCTATCTATCCTGCTGTTCATGGTGAGTTATGGCGTCAGTCAGCTGCTGGTGGGGAGTCTGCTGGACAGTTTTGGTCGTTTTCGGCTGGGGTCGGCGGCCTTGCTGTTGTTCAGTCTTTCGAGCTTTGGGATAGCCTTTACCAATAATATCTACCTTATTTATGGCATGCGGACGCTGCAGGGGATAGCGGTGTCTTTTATCATGGTGGGGAAGAGGGCCTATTTTATGGACATCTACAAAGGTGACAAGCTAAAGCACTATACCAGCCTGTTCTCTATCGTTTGGGCCACGGCGCCTATTATCGCTCCGTTCCTGGGTGGGTATTTCCAGGAGCTCTGGGGCTGGCAGTCCAATTTCCTTTTCCTGGGTCTCTTTTCGCTGGTGATCCTGGTGCTGGAACAGGTCTATAGCGGCGAGTCGTTGAAGGTCAGGCATCCTTTTCAGTTACGCTCTATCGTCAATGTCTATTCGATGATGATCCGGACGGGAGATTTCAGCTATGGGCTGGTCATTCTGGCCCTGAGTTATTCGATGCTGGTGGTGTTCGGAATGACGAGTCCTTTCCTTATCGAGCACGTCTTTCATTTTTCTCCGGTAGTTTCGGGGTATAGCGCGCTTTTGTCCGGGGTGGCGCTGATGACAGGCGGGATCATCAGCAAGGCGTTGATCAGCAGGCCGCTGGACAGGAAGATCCTGGTGGCGGTCTCCCTGCAGATACTCTTCGCTTTGGTAATGATCGGAGTGAACAGGCTATGGGCGAATATTTATACGCTGATGGTCTTTGTGGCGCTGATCCATTTGCTGGGCGGCTTTATCTTTAATATCGTTTTTGCCTATGCGCTCGGCAGGTTTACGAAGAATGCCGGTGTGGCGAGCGGGATCACGGGTGGAGGCAACTATATCGTCACGTCGTTCTTCAGCTATACTATAACCGGGCTGTTCCGGATATCGAATCCGGCTTTATTGGGGGTAGCGTATCTGCTGCTGGCGGTGTTGTTGCTGGGGGCGTTCGTCCTTTTCAGGAAGGCGCGGCTGGCGGGCGAAGGGGTGGAACCGATGATCCAGACGAATCGCGCGTAGCGTTCGGGTGCGTAGCTTTTTGGGTGCCTATCGGTTGTATGCCTAGCGGTTGGGTGACTAGCGATTGGGTGCGTAGAAGGATCAGGAGTTTAGGGGTTTTAGTGTTTTATCGATCATCGCCGTCGTGGTGTTTCTTGT
>JAFDYE010000202.1 GCA_018267585.1 Bacteroidota bacterium | reverse complement strand
TATCGGTATTCCGGCCGCTGGTTGGGACGGACGGGTCAAATTCTTTTTTCAATATGTCCCCGCGAAATTCGAATTTCGGGCCATGAAAATCTTACTGTTAGGCTCCGGCGGTAGGGAGCATGCGCTGGCCTGGAAGCTGGCCCAGAGTCCGAATTGTTCAGCGCTCTTCGTGGCTCCCGGCAACGCCGGTACCGCCGCCTGCGGCACCAATCTGGACCTTTCTCCCCTGGATTTTGGCGGTGTCGGGGCTTTCTGTGTCAAAGAAGGCATCGGGATGGTCATCGTCGGACCGGAGGAGCCGCTGGTCAGGGGCATCGTCGATTTCTTTGCCGGCGATGCGGCGCTGAGGAAGATACCGGTGATCGGGCCTTCGGCATCCGGCGCCCGCCTGGAGGGGAGCAAGGCTTTTTCCAAACAGTTCATGAAGCGGCATAATATTCCGACCGCCGCCTACCGGGAGTTCGACGCAACTAACTATGCGGAAGGGATGGCCTATATCCAGCAGCATTCGCTGCCGGTCGTTCTGAAGGCCGATGGCCTCGCCGCGGGGAAAGGCGTTTTGATCTGTCAGACGACTATCGAGGCCGTGGCGGAGTTTGAGCTGATGGTACAGGGGAATAAGTTTGGGGAGGCAGGCAGCAAGGTGGTCGTGGAAGAGTTCCTGACCGGGATCGAGCTTTCTGTGTTCGTCCTCACCGACGGGCGGAATTTTCTTATCCTGCCTGAGGCCAAGGACTACAAACGGATCGGGGAAGGGGACAAGGGTCCCAATACCGGCGGAATGGGGGCTGTCAGTCCGGTACCCTTTGCCGACGCGGTTTTTATGGAGAAAGTCACCAGCCGCATCGTCGTCCCGACGGTGAAGGGGCTGGCGGCAGAGAAGATCGACTACAGGGGCTTTATTTTCGTCGGAGTGATCAAGGTCGGCGACGACCCCTACGTTATCGAAGATAACTGCCGGATGGGCGATCCCGAGACCGAGGTGGTCATGCCGAGGCTGAAGAACGACCTGGTGGGGTTGTTGCAGGCCGTTGCGGACGGAGACCTGGACAAATGCGTCATCGAGCAGGACGAGCGCACCGCCTGTACGATAGTCGCGGTCAGCGGCGGCTATCCCGGTTCCTATGAGAAGGGCCTGCCGATCTCGGGTCTGGACCAGGACCTGCCTGCAGACGGCGGCAGTCTTATCTTTCATGCCGGTACGCGGGCCGCGGACGGGGGCGTCCTTACCAACGGAGGACGGGTGCTCTGCGTGACATCCTTTGCAGAGACCGTCTATGAGGCGGTCGACAGATCCCGGGACGTGCTGGAGAAGATCTACTATGACGGCATCTACTACCGTCGGGATATCGGATACGAGTTCCTCTAACCTAATCGAAGCAATATGCACTACAGCGACTATTTGCAGCTGGACAAGATATTGAATGCCCAGGAGCCTGAAGGAGAAAGGCTGGGAGAGCCGGCTCACGACGAGATGCTTTTTATTGTCATCCATCAGGCCTATGAGCTCTGGTTCCGCCAGCTGCTCTATGAAGCAGAATCCATCATCGGGATATTCGGTCAGCCGATGCTGAATGACAATTCGCCCGAGCTGCAGACCATCGTGCACCGGCTCTCCCGTTGCGCCACCATTCTGAAAGTCCTGGTACACCAGATCGATATCATGGAGACCATGACCCCCATGGATTTTCTCGATTTTCGTGACAAGCTGCGGCCCGCCTCGGGGTTTCAGAGCGTGCAGTTCAAGCTGCTGGAAGCCAGGCTGGGTCTGAAATACGAACACCGGTACGGGCAGCAGTACTATCTTTCCCAGCTGCGCCAGCCCGAGGTAGACAGGATAAAAGCGGCGGAATCGGCGCCCACCCTGCTGGAGCTGCTGAACAAGTGGCTCGAGCGGATGCCGTCGGTATGGACCGGCGCGGATGGTCCGGAGGGGACAGATGGCGGCTGGTTCGCGGAGTACCGCCAACGCTATCAGCAGAGTCTAGCCGATGCTGAGAAAGCCAACCTGCAATATTTCGATGCTGTCTTTTCGGGCGGGACGCCGTCGATCGGGGGGACTGCTTCGGCATCGGCGGGGTCCGGGTCGTCGGGGTCTGCGTCGTCGGCGCCATCCCGGAGCCTGTCTCCGCATGCCTGCCGTTCGGCGCTTTTCATAATGCTCTACCGCGGGTATCCGCTGTTGCAGCTGCCTTTCCAGGTGCTTCACCAACTGTTGGAGATAGACGAGCAGCTTAGCACCTGGCGGTATCGTCACATGAGCATGGTAGCTCGTATC
>JAFDYE010000201.1 GCA_018267585.1 Bacteroidota bacterium | reverse complement strand
ATCGGCATCCCCAACGTGAAGATCCACGCCAAGCTGTGTCTGATCAAGAAAAGGATCAACAATTTCACCATACACTACGGCTTTGTCAGTACGGGCAACCTCAACGAAAAGACGGCGAGGGTCTATGGCGATCACTGCCTGCTGACCTCCAACAGGCACGTCATGGCCGACGTCAACCGGATCTTCACCTACCTCGAGAGCTACAAGGAAGGTACGGGTCCCCTGAAGGCCTGCAAGACCCTGATCCCCTGCCCGACCAGCCTTCGCCGCGAGCTGGTGAAAATGATCGCCCGCGAGACGAAATTTGCACGGGACAAACAAGCCGCGGCCATTACCCTGAAGATGAACTCGCTTTCCGACGAGGACCTGATCGACAAGCTATATGAAGCCGCCAGGACGGGAGTCCGTATCCAGCTGATCGTACGGGGCATTTTCTGCATGTTCAGCGAGAACAGCAAGTTCATCATTCCCGTAAAAGCGATCAGCATCGTAGACGAATACCTCGAGCACGCCCGCGTCTTTATCTTCCATACTGGCGGAAACGAAAAAACTTACATATCTTCGGCCGACTGGATGGTTCGCAATTTAGACCACCGCGTGGAGGCGACCTGTCCGGTACTCGACGAGTCCATCCAGCAGGAGCTGAAGGAGATACTGGATATCCAGCTGGCTGATAATGTAAAGGCCCGCTGGCTGGACAACGAGCTACAAAACAGATACAAACGGGACGACCAGGAAACAAAGGTCAGATCCCAGATAGACATATATAATTATTTGTACCAGAAAGCCATGCCCGCAGAGGAAGGAGCCGCAGTGGGCTCCCCGTCCGCAGCGGTTGTATAAGGAGAAGGGCTGGCCGACCTGAAATCATGAAATGAAAATGCGACTGGCAGCCATCGACATCGGGAGCAACGCGGCAAGACTGCTGATCTCCGACGTCTCGGTTAATAATGAAGGAAAGACAGAGTTCAATAAGATCAACCTCGTACGCGTACCCTTGCGCCTTGGCTTTGACGTGTTTGAAACGAAGACGATCTCTCCCGCAAAGACGGAGATGATCCTCCATACGATCAAGGCATACAAGCACCTTATCGAAGCCT
>JAFDYE010000200.1 GCA_018267585.1 Bacteroidota bacterium | reverse complement strand
TTGCGCCTCACCAACGGCAACTAATTAAATTCATCAACCTATTCCATAAGGGCTGGCCGAAAGGTCAGCCCTTCTTTTTCTCCAGCACCGCATACCCCCACGGCGAGACAGATATCTCCCCGGACCTCGAAAAGTCGATCCTCGCCCCCGTAAAAAGCTCGTCAAATGCACCCGCCAGCAGCATCTCCGCATTCGATACGGTCAGCCAGGCGTCGGAAAAATTCAGCAGGACCACTACCTCATCGTCCCCACCCTTGCGCGCAAACGCAAAACACTTCTCTTCCCTGACGGACAGCCGGCGCACCGTCCCCCCGCCAACCCCCGACCGCAGCGCGGCACTCCGTTTCCGCAAGCCCAGCAGCAGGCGAAAGAACCCGTGCTTCTCATACCGGCCCGTCCACGGGATCTCATCCTTGTCAAAGAATTTCAGCCGCCTCGTATTCGGCAACTCCTGGCCGCTATAGATCAGCGGTATCCCACCCCACATACAGCAAAACACCGCAAACGCGTCCGCCGCAGCCCCCAACCGCTCGTACTCACTGCCACTGTGCGAATTCTCATCGTGATTGGTAGTAAAAAGAACCCGCAGGGCCCCCGGAGGGAATTTGGCATCATAGTAGGAAAGCACCGCGTCCAGGCCCTGCAGAGAAGACACCTTGTTCCACACGTCCTCCATCTTATGCAGCAGCGTCCAGGTATAGGTCGCATCAAAAACTTCGTGATAGCCGACCTCCTCGCATTCCGCCAGCCAGAACAACGGCTTCAGCGGATCCAGCGCCACCCTCGCCTCCCGCCAGAAGTCCAGCGGGACCAGCATCGCCATATCGCACCGGAAACCATCGACATCACACCGTTCGATCCAGAACCGCATCACATCGATCATCGCCTTCCGCAACCCGGGATTATCATAGTCGAGATCGATGACATCCTCCCACCCATTCGGATCGTAGAACCTTCCCTCAGCATTCACCCGGTAATAGTCGGGATGCTCCCGGGTCCACCGATGGTCCCACCCCGTGTGATTGGCGACGATATCGATAATGACCCTGAAACCCAGCCCATGCGCCTGCTTCACCAATCCTGCAAAATCCTCCACCGTACCAAATTCCGGGTTGACCGACTCATAGTCGGAACACGCATAATAGCTGCCCAGACTCCCGATCCTCTTTTCCTGACTGATCGGCGTGATCGGCATGAACCACAGGACCTCGATCCCCATATCCCTCAGCCGGGGCAGCTCCCGGCTAAACGCCGCGATCGTACCCTCAGGAGTATACTGCCTCAGATTCACTTCATAAACATTGGACGAATAGATCCAATCGACCGGACGAAAACCTTCATTCATAAATTCAATACTTTAGTCATGATCAACCCCACCGACCCGGTTCCACCCGGCGCCTCAAACCCCGGCGACCCCAAACCCGGGGCCCAATTTAACATATATTCCTCTACCCCAACGGCCGGTTTCGTACCTTTGCCACCTGATGAAAAACTTTGAGATCCCTATCATCTACCGAAGCCCGCTGATCTCCGCCATCAAAAACCGGCGCAAACAGCAGGACAAAATGAAGAAAGACTTTACCCCTACCCTCCTGGACCTGGGAGATCTCCGGATATACCTCGCCCGCCATTTCGGATTCTGCTACGGAGTGGAGAACGCGATCGAAATATCCTTCCGCACCATCGACGAGAACCCAGGCAAACGCATCTTCCTCCTCAGCGAAATGATCCATAACCCCCAGGTCAACGCCGACCTCCAGTCCCGGGGCATCCGGTTCCTGCAGGACACCCACGGCAAACAGCTCATAGACTTCGCAAACCTCACAAAAGACGATATCGTCATCATCCCGGCTTTCGGCACAACGCTGGAGATCGAGAAAAGATTGCAGGATATCGGTATACCGACGGAAAAATACGACACTACCTGCCCCTTCGTCGAAAAGGTCTGGAACCGTAGCGCACAAATAGCCCAAAAAGACTATACCATCGTCGTTCACGGCAAACCGGGACACGAAGAGACCCGGGCCACCTTCTCCCACGCCGCAGCCGCCACACCCACCGTAGTGGTCAAAGACATGAAAGAAGCTCGGCTCCTGGCGGAATATATCAAAGGAACAACAACCCCCGACAGTTTCTATACTACATTCAAAGGCCAGTATAGCGAAGGGTTCGACATACAGAAAGACCTTGCCCGCATCGGCGTCGTCAACCAGACCACCATGCTGGCCAGCGATACCCAGGCCATCGCCGACTTCCTCAAACAGACCATGATCGAAACCCATGGCCTCACCCCCGACACCGTGGAAACCCGCTTCGCAGACACCCGCGACACCCTCTGCTACGCTACCCTGGATAACCAGTCCGCCGTCATCGGCCTCCTCGACACACCCGCCGACCTGGCCATCGTCGTAGGCGGCTACAACTCCTCCAATACTTCGCACCTCGTCGAGCTCTGCGAAGAAAGAATGCCCACCTACTTCATCAGCTCTGAAGAAAAAATACGCTCCCCGCAGGAGATACTACACTATAACTTCCACAAAAGACAGGAGGAAAGAACACAGGACTGGCTGTCAACAAAAAAGGCCCCTCTGCGTATTCTGATCAGCAGTGGAGCCTCCTGCCCCGACGCACTCGTCGAGGCCGTTATCCGTAAGCTGGCGGGCTACTATAACGCAACCCGCACAGTTGAAACACTCGTTACTACATTCGCCGGCTAATCCGCCCCGACACCCGGGGCCATTCCCCGTTAGATCATTTTAAAACTCTCCAGGAACTTCGTATTGAAATCCCCCGCGCGGAACCGGTCATCCTTCATCAGCTGAAGGTGGAAAGGTATCGTCGTCTTTATACCCTCGATCACATACTCGCTGAGAGCCCTGTGCATCGTATTGATCGCCTCCTCCCGGGTACGCGCAACCGCAATGATCTTCGCGATCATCGAGTCATAATAGGGGGGTATCGTATAGCCCGCATACGCATGCGAGTCAACCCGGATACCATGTCCCCCCGGCTGGTGCAACACCGTGATCCTCCCCGGAGACGGCCTGAAATCATTATAGGGATCTTCCGCATTGATACGACACTCGATCGCATGCCCCTGGGGCTCATAGTTCATCCCGCTGATGCTGTCACCCGCGGCTATCTTGATCTGCTCCTTGATAAGATCGAAGTTGACTACCTCTTCCGTCACACAATGCTCCACCTGGATACGCGTGTTCATCTCCATGAAATAGAAATTACGATGCTTGTCCACCAGGAACTCGATCGTACCCACACTCTCATAATTGATGGCAGAAGCAGCCTTGATAGCAGCCTCACCCATACGACGACGCAGGTCTTCGGTCATAAAGGGTGACGGTGACTCCTCCACCAGCTTCTGATGCCTGCGCTGGAT
>JAFDYE010000001.1 GCA_018267585.1 Bacteroidota bacterium | reverse complement strand
CCTATCTCCTCAACCAGTTTCCCCACTACCTCCACCGCCGAAGACAACCACGGCTCATTCCTTTCCGGCGGCATCAAAAAAGAATACGGATACCACGAATTGCTCACCGCCTTCGGCGCATACAGCGTAAAACCCGCAGCCGGCAGGGCATCGGCCAACGAAAGGATATCCTCCGCAGTACCACCCCTCCCATGGATCATAATAAGGGCCTTGCCGGTCTCCGCCACCGGCTTTCCCGCAGTCAAATATTGTAGCTTATGCATAATTAGAAATTTAACGCCGGCAACACCTTCTCGATCTCCTTTCTTTTAGGCTCATGCTGCGCCGGCAGCTTCAAATGCGTCCCCAATTCATTCAACGGCTCGTCCACCGTAAATCCCGGGTTATCCGTCGCGATCTCGAACAACACCCCACCCGGCTCACGGAAATACAACGAGAAAAAATAATCCCGGTCGATCTTCGGAGTAATATTCAACCCCTTCTTCAGTATCTTCTCCCTGAGCTCCATCTGCACATCCTCATTCGCAACACGGAAGGCTACGTGGTGATTCGTTCCCCCACCCTGGTGTCCCCTCGGCCCATCAGGAGCCTCTACCAGGTCCACGATATTCGCCGTCGATACCGCAGCAGTCGCAAACCGGTATCGATCCCCTTCCTGCTCCCTGAGCTCATAACCGAATATATCCGTCAGTATGGTCGCCGTAGGCTTGATGCTCCGCAGCGTCATCGTCACACTGTGAAAGCCCTGAGTCCCCACCGTGGCCGGCACCTCCGGCGTAACCCACGGCCGACGGTCATCCCCATCCTTGCCGGCGATCAATGAAAGCTTCAGCCCATCCGGATCCTCAAAGGGCAGAAAGACCTCTCCAAGCCGCTCCCCTATCTCCCCCTGTCTCACATTCGTTTCCCTGAACCTGTTCACCCAGAACTCCAGGCTATCTTTCGGTACCGAATAACCGATCTCCGTCGCCATACCCGTACCCGCCCTTCCGCCGACGATCCCCTCCCACGGAAAAAAGGTCAGTATCGTACCGGGCGTCCCCGTCTCATTGCCATAATAGAAGTGATAGGTACCCGGGTCATCGAAGTTGACGGTCCGCTTGACCATCCGAAGCCCCAGGACTTTCGTGTAAAAATCATGATTGCGCTGCGCACTGCCCGCAATAGCAGTGATATGATGTATGCCTTGTATATTATTTGCCATAATTGTTATGATTTAAAATTGACAGGATCTCGTTCTCCAAAAGCCCGCTGCCTCCTCCAAAATGCCGGGTCACCACAATATGAGGATATTGCTCACGCGTCTTCTCCCGTAACCCCGCTTCCTCTTCGGCCGTGATCCCCGCTGAGACGAACAGTATCCTGTACTCCTGCTCTCCCAGCGCAGCAAAAGCCTCCTCCCCGGTACCGACCACGGTAGCCTTCCATCCCTCATGCGAATTGATCAGCCGTTCCACCACCCCAAGGATCGCCCGATCCCGGCCGAGAACCAGAATATGAATTGACATGATTATTTGATTTTATTTTCCATGGGAACATCCATGATCAGTATCTCCGATTCCGGCGCCAGCGACCGCAGCCGTATCGATCCGGTCCCCGTGATCCCCAGCCCGTCACGGCTTTCCAGCGTCTGCCCATCGGCGACGAACGAACCCTTTATCACGAACAGATAAACCCCGTTCTCCTCCCGTTTCCGCTCGTAGACAAACTCCTTGCCGGCATCAAATCGCCCGCCGAAAAACCAGGCATCCTGGTAGATCCAGCTCCCCTCCTCGCTCATATGCGGCGATATCAGCTGCTGCAGGCTGTTCTCGCCCCTCGCTATTTTGACCTGATCGTACCGCGGCGTCACATTCAGCCTGTTGGGAAACAGCCATATCTGGAGGAACTTCACCGGCTTATCCGGCGAATTGTTATACTCGCTATGAAAAACACCGCTCCCCGTACTCATCACCTGGATCTCGCCAGCACTCACCACCTCCCTATGCCCCATATTGTCCTCATGCACCAGGCTCCCCTCGAGGGGAATGCTGATGATCTCCATATTGTCATGCGGATGCGACCCAAACCCCTTCCCGCCCGCAACGATATCGTCGTTGAGAACACGAAGCACACCGAACTGCGTACGCTCAGGATTATAATAGTTCGCAAAAGAGAAAGAATGATAGCTATCCAGCCAGCCATGGGCTGCATGTCCCCGGGTAGCCGCTTTATGTAAGATGGTATTGTTCATATATTCCTTTTTTAATACCACAAAGCTACTACCCCGTCAGGCCCCTATCCATTAACCTAAATTAAGATTTTGACCAGCCAGGTCCGTCCTTCCCTCTTCCCCCCTGAATCTTTCCCCTCTTCCCCCTGAGTCTCACCCTCTTGCCCCTCATCTCCCCTT
>JAFDYE010000019.1 GCA_018267585.1 Bacteroidota bacterium | reverse complement strand
TGAAGAGCGGCAGCGTCGGCGACATCGGGTATAACCTGGTAGTGGGGGGAACGGGGAATGCGTTCAAGGCGGCCAATGCGGGAGGACTTTCGCCGCAGGCGAGCATGGTCTGCTATAACAACACCATCATCACGACGGGCTATCGCCAGGCCAAGGCGGGCGAAGGCGGCTCTATCGATTTCGAGCAGGCAGGCCGCGGGCTGGCCTATAATAACATCCTTGTCAACTGTGCCTATGGGTTGGGCATCCGTGGCGGAGGCGGGAGTGTGCCTATCGCGGATACGGCCAATATCCGGTATGGATATACCTACAATTACGGCGACCTGACCGCTTTCACGGCGCAATTCCTGCCGGTAGGGTTTATTACTGTGCAGCAGGCCTCGGATATCAACGGCGGTAATGGTACTACGCCGGGGGCGAACAATCCCAGGTTCGTCAATTACCCATTGCCTGCCGCTGCGGCGATCAATTTCAGCGCAGCCGACTATGCAGGAACATTTGATTTTCATTTATCCGGCGGTTCGCCGGCTATCGGAAAGGGATACACGGGTTTCTCGCCTGCGGCTGTCGTCAAGAAAGACCCGGTTTTCGGGGTTACGGAGGTCACGGCTCCCGGAAAGGACATGGGTGCGTTCCAGACGGATGGCAGCGGGAATAAGCATTAATAGATGATAGGGGTCGTATTTTTTTTGGGTTTACTGTCGCACGGGGCGGATACTGTCCGCCGCGATTCCCTGCCTGAGGTGACGGTCAGGGGTTACCGTGACGGGGGCAGTCAGTCGGGGGCTATCCGTCTTCAAAAAGCTTCGGGTCTGATCGTGGACATCATCCCGGAAGAGGCTATCCAGCGCAGCAGCGACCTGACCATCGCCGATGTCACGCGACGGATCAACGGCCTTTCCGTCACAACAGACAATTCCGGTCAAACCAGCCATACGATCATCCGGGGCATGGACCCGAAATACAATTATACCCTGATCGACGGGATCAAGATGCCGAGCCCGGGGGACAGAAGCCGCTATATACCCCTATCCATCTTTCCCGCCGATATGGTCCAGCGGGTAGAAGTATATAAGAGCCTGGAGCCTGCGATGGAGGGCGACGCCATCGGCGGGGTAGTGAATATGGTGCTGCGCAACGCTCCTGAGACGCCTTTGCTGAAGCTGCGCCTTTCCAGCGGCTATAACCAGACCTTTTTCGACCAGTCCTATCTGAAGTTCGATCGGTCAGATGTGCGCAGCAAGAGTCCTTATGAGCTGCACGGACCGGGATACTATGCGACAGGCGCGGATTTTACGCGTTCGAATCTTTCCTTTCATTCTGTAAAGCCGCTGCCCGATGCGCTCGGCAGCGTTGTCTGGGGCCGGCGCTTTTTTCGCCATCGGCTGGGGGTGCTGGTGGCGGGCGAATACCAGGATATCAGTAGGGGGACCTCGGGCTTTTTTATACCACAGAATAACGAGCCGGGACTGAACAATACGCCCGGGTTAACTGATTTTTACCGGAATAATTATTCGGCTACCCTTATCCGGGAGGGGGCGCATGCGCGGCTGGATTGGGTGTTTGATCCAAAGAACAGCATCGGGGTATACCAGTTCTATGTCAGCCAGCGGGATATCGAGAGCCGCGGCCGGGTCGATACCAGTCTGAGCCTGGGCCGTACGGTTGCGGGCACGGGGAGGGTGACGTTGTCGGACAGGTCGCGGATGCATCTGCAGCATCTGTATGGCACGAGCATCCGGGGGGAGCATGAGCTGGGGGCGGGGCTTTCCTTTCATTGGGTCGCGGCCCGGGCTGTGGCGACGGGGCTTTATCCCGACTGGTCCGAGCTCTCCGTGGGTACGGCGCGGCTGGAAGGGCCAGGCGGAGTCATTAGTTCGACTCCTCTGTTGCTTAACGGGATGACGCGGTCCTGGCTGTCGAATCGCGAGCGGGACCTCTCGGTCTATGGCGACTGGGACTATCGTCGACTGGTTGGCCGGCACAGGCTGGTTTTAGGTTTTGGCGGGATGTACCGGGACAAGCGGCGCGACAATTTTTATAACCGCTATGATTTCCAGCCGGCGGTCACTACTTCCCAGGGCCAGCCTTTTACGGATATCGATCATGCGGAGTGGACCAATAATGACGGGCCGCTGAATCCGCTGGGGTCGGTGGCCAATCCGAATACCTATACGGCGCATGAGCATATTGGTGCGGGTTATGTTGCTGCTTCGTGGAAGGGGCGGAGGGTGGAATATGTTGCGGGCTTGAGGTATGAGGATACGAAGCAGGGTTTTGTGTCGTCGGTGGATCCCTCGGTCAGCTATGGGAAGGAAGGGAGTATCCGGTATCACGATTATTTGCCGTCGGTGTCGGTGAAGTACAGACTGGGAGACTCGCCGGGCGAAGCGCCCAACGGTACGCGGGGTGACGCGCGGGTCGATGCGCGGCAGCTGCTGCGGGCTTCCTGGTATCGAAGCATTTCGCGACCGGCCCTGTATGACGTGACCTTTTATTCCGTCGAGTACGAAGACTACCGGGAGGCGGGAAATCCGTTTGTGCGCCGGTCACACGCCGACAATATCGACCTGCGTTACGAATGGTATCCGGGAGGTCTCGATGTATTGCAGGCCGGGGTATTCTACAAGCACATCATCGATGCGTATGAGCGAACGCTGCTGAACGCCAATGATGAGCTGTACCCGTTGCCCAGCCAGGGATTGGCGTATACGCCGGCGGGTGAGCTGACGGCGCAGATGCGGAATGCGGGTCCGGTCAATGACTATGGATTTGAGATCGCCGCTGCGCATTACTTTAACCGGCTGGGCGTGCAGATAGGTTACACCTATACGTATTCGAGGATCGTCCAGGCAGCCAAATACAAGACGCGAAAGGACGTCAATGATCCGTCGAGCGATATTGTGACAGTGACACGCGACGAGTCCCGTCCGCTGCAGGGGCAGTCGCCGCATTTAGGGAGTCTGAGCCTGCTGTATCAGCAGTCGGGCTGGAGTGGCCGGGTATCGGCGATCTATACCGGGCGCCGGATCTATTCTGTCTCGGGCTGGTATGGGCTTGCATACTGGCAGCGGGGATATACGGCGCTGGACGTGTCAGCGGAGAAGGGACTTGGGCGGCGGGTGAAGGTGTTTGCGAAGGCGAGCAACCTTTTTAATACTACTACGACAGTGGATCTGATGAGGCCGAACCCGGACCTTGCAACGGGGCTGGTCCCGGGGCAGCAGCGGGGAGATCGGATCACGGTAATGAGGCAGGTGGACAGGGCGGTGTATTTTGTCGGTGTCCAGTGGGGTTTGTAGAATATTTTCCCCTGATCGACGTGCATGTAAATTGCTTCGCTTATCCATTATGGCTAAAAATCCCGTATTGGACGACGAGCTCCACTGGTATAAGGATGCGATCATCTATGAACTGCATATCAAGGCCTTTTGTGATGGGGATGCGGATGGCGTGGGAGATTTTCAGGGGTTGCTGCAAAAGCTGGACTATCTGCAGGACCTGGGGGTGACGGCGATATGGCTGTTGCCGTTCTATCCCTCGCCGTTGAAGGATGACGGGTATGATATCGCGGACTATTATAATATCAATGCGTCTTATGGGGATATTGCGCAGTTCAAGCATTTGCTGAAGGAGGCGCACAAGCGCAATCTGAAGGTGATCACGGAGCTGGTCATCAATCACACGTCCGATCAGCACGCCTGGTTCCAGCGGGCGCGGCGGGCGCCGAAGGGTTCGGATGAGCGGGACTTTTATGTATGGACGGACAATCCCGACCAGTATAAAGATGTGCGGATCATCTTCCAGGATTTTGAGGCGTCCAACTGGACATGGGATCCGGTGGCGGAACAATATTACTGGCACCGGTTCTTTCACCACCAGCCGGACCTCAACTATGACAATCCAAAGGTCCAGGAGGAGGTCTTCAGGATCATCGACTACTGGTGTAAGATGGGGGTGGACGGGTTCCGGTTGGATGCCGTGCCCTATCTGTTCGAGCGGGAGGGGACCAATGGCGAGAATCTGCCCGAGACGCATGTGTTCCTCAAGAAGCTCCGCAGTCATATCGATGAGCATTTTCCGGGGCGGGTCTTTCTTGCCGAGGCGAATATGTGGCCGGAGGATTCTGCGTCCTATTTTGGCAGTGGGGACGAATGCCATATGAACTATCATTTCCCCGTTATGCCGCGGATGTTCATGGCGCTTCAGATGGAAGACCATTATCCCATCACGGACATATTCGACCAGACGCCGGAGATACCGGCTACCTGTCAGTGGGCTATTTTCCTGCGCAACCACGACGAGCTGACGCTGGAGATGGTTACGGATGAAGAGCGGGACTATATGTATAAAGTTTATGCGCGCGATCCGAAAGCCCGTATCAATCTGGGTATCCGTCACCGGCTGGCGCCGCTGCTGGATAATAGCCGGCCAAAGATAGAGCTGCTCAATTCGCTGCTGTTCTCTTTGCCGGGCACGCCGGTGATCTACTATGGCGACGAGATCGGCATGGGAGACAATTTTTACCTGGGGGATCGCGACGGCGTGCGGACGCCGATGCAGTGGTCGCCGGACAGGAATGCGGGTTTCTCGCTGGCCAATCCGCAGCGACTCTATCTGCCCTTGATACTTGACCCCGAATACCACTATGAGTCGGTGAATGTGGAAACGCAGCGAAGCAATACCTCTTCGCTGTTCTGGTTCATGAAGCGGATCATCGCTGTGCGGAAGAAGTTCAAGACCTTTGGCCGCGGCAATCTGAAATTCCTGAGCGTAGAGAACCATAAGGTGCTGGCCTTTACCCGGACCTATGAGGAGGAGACGCTGCTGATCGTGGTCAACCTTTCCAAATTCTCGCAGGCGGCGGAGGTGGACCTGGTGGCCTATAAGGGGTTTGTGCCTGTGGACGTGTTCAGCAAGAACAGATTCCCGGTCATAAGGGATGACGGACAATACTTCTTTACGCTGGCTCCGCATTCCTATCAGTGGTTCGTGCTGGAGAAGGCGCACCCCGACACCGATGAGTCAAGTCCTCTGCCCCTGCTGCTGGTACGGCAGTGGGAGGAGTTGATGGAGGGGCCGGCGAGGCGGCAGCTGGAGAACAATATTCTCCCCCGTTATCTGCAAAAGGCGAAGTGGTTTATTTCCAAAGAGCGGAATGTGTACCAGGTAACGATCTCCGGGATCGTCAAGATGCCGCTGAATGAACGGTCGGTCTTCTGGCTTTTGCTGGAGATCATCGGCGATGACGGGATACCCGGTCTTTATCAGCTGCCGCTGTGGCTGATATCGACGGATGCGGCCAAACAGCTGGTGCAGCTGTATCCGGAGTCGGTGATCGCCGATATCAGGTCGGAGGAAGGAGAGGGGGTGCTGGTAGATGCGTTCTTTACTTCCGAATGGCAGAACCTCCTGCTGGAGAAAATGGCTTCGCCGCACAGGAACGGCCATGCGGGCTTGCCCCGTATCGAATTCGAGGGGAATGGGCGGCTCAAAAAAATCCTGTCGGCGAACAGGGAGGTGGTTGCGAAGATCCATACTTCCGACCTCTACAATACTTCTATCACCTATAGTGCGGCCCTTTTCCTGAAGATGTACCGGAAGGTAGACCGGAGCATTCATCCGGACCAGGAGGCCACAAGATTTCTTTCGAACGAGGGTTTCCCGCACCTGCCGGCTTTTATCGGATCGATCGAATGGAAGGACAGGCAGGGGATGCTGGTGCTGGGGCTGATGCAGGAGATGGTCGAGAATCACGGAGATGGGTATACGTATTTTTTAGAGCGGATCAACAATTATATAGAAAGGATACTGGCGGGAGAGAAGACTACGCCGGCGGGTGGCCCGGGATCGGAAAAGAGGGCCGGGGCCGGGATCGCGGCGCCGGAGATGCTGGGTTCGCTGGCTGATCCGCAGGCCTTCGATCAGCTGCCGGCCGAGCTGCAGTCGCTGCTGGGGGCGCATGCGGCGGAGATGGCGAGGCTGATCGGCACCAGGACGGCTGAAATGCATCTGGCGCTGGCGGGAGGGGTAGGGTCGAAGGATTTTAAGCCGGAGCCCTTTTCCCTGCACTATCAACGGTCGCTGTTCTCTTCGATGACTTCGCTGGTGCGCGAGACCTACCAGAACCTGGCGAGGAACAAGCAGGTGCTGCCCGCCGATATGCAGGAGAGGATGGACCGGATCATGGCTTATCGTCCGGAATTGCTGGCTGGTTTGAAGCGGATCTATGTCAGGAAGATGGATGCCCTGAAGATCCGTATCCATGGCAACTATAACCTGGGGCAAATACTGCTGACGGGGAAGGATCTGGCGATCAACGATTTCAGCGGCGACCCGTCGTTGAGCTACAGCGAACGGCGGCTGAAGCGTTCACCTTTTGTGGACATTGCGTCGATGGCGCTCTCTTTTTATGAAGTGGCCTATGACGGTATGTGGCATAGTACCCAGCTGCACGGGGTAGACGTGCAACGGCTGCTGCCGATGGCGGCTGTCTGGGCATATTATAACAGCGGTTTCTTTATCAAAGCGTATAAAGAGAAGATATCGGGATCGCCCCTCCTTCCCCCGGACGGGGAGGATTTTGAGACGATGTTGCAGTACTATATTGCGCGGAGGGCGATGGTGTTTTTTAACCGATACCTCAAAGAGGACCCGCGGAGGCTGGTGGTTCCGCAGGCGATCCTAAGAAAAGTGTTGACCCCAATCCCACAAAACTAGGTCCCATTCTCCTTCGTGGTCGCGGTGCGTGTCGATGACGTCGAATCCGACTTTTTTATGGGCTTTTAGCGAGCGCGGGTTGTTGACCGATATCTCGGTGACCAGCATGTCGTAGCGGGAAGAGAACTGTTCTCTGTGGAATTCGTATAGATGCCGGACGACTCCCTGGCCGCGGTAGGCGATGTCGACGCAGATCTGTCCCATGATATAGAAGGATTGTTCTGACAGGGGGCGGCCCCTGTAGGTGACCGTTGCAGTGTATTCCAGCATCGAGGCGAGGGAGGGGTAGACGGCTGCGCATTCTTTGGTGAGGCTGATGGCGTAGCCTGCGAGCCTGTCGCCGTCCATGGTGATGACGGAGGGCACGATGGCATGCAGGCGGGTGAGGATATCGGTGGAATAGATCCAGGAGACGAAGCCTTCTTTTTCTTTGGTCTCTGCGGTGATGTTGGCGACCTGGTTGGCGGCCGAGAGCCCGGCGATCTTTTGGAGCTCTGCTTTTGTAGAGACCAGCCTGGTGATCATCAGAACAGTGTTGTTTGAATGGGTTGGCCGGGTCGGTTGAGCAGCGCTGATCTGCGGCGACGGATCTTGGAGTGACCTATGGCGGCGGGTTTGGGAGATGAGTCGGCTGCGGGGGCGACTTCGGCGCCGCTGCCGGCGGTGCGGGTCGCCCGGACGGGATTGTCGATCCAGTCAGCTGTGGCGCCTATGCCTGCCTGTCCGTCGTAGTTCCCGTCGATGGCATAGACCTCTGATTCTCCATGGCGGGAGGCGACTACTACGAAGGTTCCTTTGGATGCGTCTTCGAAGAGGCGCTGCACCAGTTCGGGCCGGTTGTTGTCCTGGGAGAGGTGGGCCAGCAGGAGGTGGCTCATGAAGGAAGGGCGGTAACGAACGAAGAGCTCGAGGGCCTGGTGATTGGAGAGGTGTCCTTTGCCGCCGCGGATGCGGTTCTTCAGCGGCCATGGATAGCGTCCGTTCTCGAGCAGGGTCTCGTCGTAGTTGGATTCCAGGAATGCTGCGTGGCAGGACTGGAAGTGTTGGATGAGGTTGGCGCAGACGTGGCCCAGGTCGGTGAAGATGCCGATGCGGATGGCGCTGCCGTCGCCGCGATCTGTGGAGACGACGAAGCTATGGGGGTCGATGGCGTCGTGGGTCTTTGGAAAAGCGAGTATGCTCAGACCGCCGATGGCGGTGTGCTGGTCCGGCGAGAGTGCCCGGACAAGATGAGCATCCAGCTGCAGCCGGCTGTTCCCTAAAGTCTCATCCGTGATATGGACGGGTATCTGGTATCGTCTGGACAGCACCTCCAGCCCGCGGATATGGTCGTCGTGTTCGTGGGAGATGAAGATGGCCTTTACCAGGCTCATTTGGAGCCCCAATTTCCGCATGCGCCGTTCGGTCTCGCGGCAGGAAAGGCCTGCGTCGATGAGCACGGCTTCCCGGTCATTGCCGATATAATAGGAGTTGCCGTTGCTGCCGGAGTTGAGAGAGGCGATGTAGAGTGACATGGGTAGGCAAAAGTAATGAAAAAACCGGCCGGTGACAGCCTCTTCTTGCGTCAGAGTGGTATGGTATTGGTGTGAATAATTAAAACCGACCTATGTATAGGATCGCCGTTATTTTATTGGTATTCGGATGGATCGGCGTGATGGGGCAGGAGAAGAAGGGTCCGCCGCCGCCTCCGCCGCCGCGGCCGGTAGCGCCGCCCCCGCAGAGACCGGTTCAGCCCCCGCAGCGACCGGCTCAGCCGACGAGGCCTGTTCAGCGGCCGCCTGTGGTGAAGCCGCCGGTGAACGAAAGGCCGCCGGGGAATAACAGGCCGCCGGTGACGAAAC
>JAFDYE010000199.1 GCA_018267585.1 Bacteroidota bacterium | reverse complement strand
GGTTAATGCCATATAATTATGTTTCGGCAAAAAAAGGTAAAAATTTATTTTTTGCCTCCAAACCTCCAATGTCGGGAACTGATTACCATCAGTTCGGTATCGCCCCACCGGAGTGGAGCGATGATTTTTAAATTATTGAATACCGTAGCTCTGCAGGAGTCCTTTGTACTGATCGCTGTTTCGGCGACGGATGCTCTCCTGCCCGACCAGGTCCTGGATCCGCATAAATCCATCGAGGATCGCCTCCGGCCGCGGCGGACACCCCGGCACATACACGTCTACAGGAACTACCTGGTCGATACCCTGCAGCACCGAGTAAGTATCGAAAATGCCGCCGCTCGACGCACAGGCCCCAACGGCCATCACCCAGCGCGGCTCCGCCATCTGGAGATACACCTGCTTCACGATCGGTCCCATCTTCTTGGCGATCGTCCCCATGACCATCAGCAGATCACACTGCCGGGGCGAAAAACCCAGCCGCTCCGCGCCAAAACGGGCGAAGTCGTAGTGTGACGCCATCGTCGCCATGAACTCGATACCGCAACAGGACGTTGCAAACGGCATCGGCCACATGGAATTCTTACGGGCAAGACCCACCACACTGCTCAGCGTCGTGGTAAAAAATCCCTCGCCCGCAAACCCATCGGGCATATTGGCATAGGTGATATTATCCTTTGGATCTGCCTTTATCGGGTGAACATTGAACCTTACCGGACGTGCCATATCTTGAATAGTTTAAATTTATGAAAGAGAACGCCGTGCTATCCGCACTATTGTCGTGCCACCGGCACCTTTTAGTCAGCCTCCTGGAACATTATGTAAGATTAACATATAGCACCGGGCAGGGGTTCGCTCTTTCATATTTTATAGCAATCTTAATCTCGTCAATCCTCCCAGGTCAAAGCTCCCTTCTTGATGATATAGATGAAGCCAGCCAGGAAAAGGGCCACAAACAACAACACTTCGGAAAATCCCGCCCACCCCAGACCGCGAAAATTGACCGCATAGGGGTAGAAGAAGATCACCTCCACGTCGAACAACACGAATAAGATAGCAACTAAAAAATATTTTATGGCCATCGGATGGCGGGCATTGCCAACGCCTTCGATACCGCTCTCGAAATTCTGTAGTTTTTCGGCTGTCTTACGTTTGGGGCCGAGCAGGTGCGTAACGCCAAGGACCATTCCGACAAAACCAAGAGCGAATAGGAACTGGACACCGATGGGGAAATAACTGAAGGAATTATTCGTTGCGTCGGTCGGAAGAATATTGGCCTGTAATAAGCTGATGTCCATTTTAAAGGAATTACACGGGCAAATTTAAGCCAGCGGTCGGAATTTCCAACTATTTCTGTTGAAAATGCGCGTTTAATAAAAAAAAGCGCATTTCAACAGACCATTAAATGTCTGTCCTTTGGACCGGCTGCCGGAGGCAGCCCTGGTCCAACATAAACCAGCGGCCCGGGCAAAACCCGGGCCGCTGTATCTCGATTAAAATTAAAATCTTACACTACTTCTTCGCTCCCCCTGCCCTGGACTTCGTACCACCCGACGCAGGGCGCGCCTGCTGCTTCTGAGCCGCTCTATTCAGTATCTCGATAAATCGCTTCGCATCAGGATTGTTCGGGTCTACCTCCAGTATCTTGTTCAGATAGGCCACCGCCGTTTCCTTGTCCTTTTTAATGTTATTATAATATCCGGCCAGCTGGGAGTATGAATTGATCACCTGCGCCCTGTACTTCGTGGAATCGGCGCTGCCGGCGGCCTTCGCTGTGGAATCCATGCCCCGGGCCACTTCCGCCAGTTTCTGATACGCCTCTACCGCATAGCCGTTGCTACCCACGGAATCATCCTGGGCCACCTTGCTCCTCGCACACCACAGATAGCCATATATCTCGGTGGGATACTTGCTCTCATAAATGCCGCAGAAAATGCTGTCCGCAGTCTTGAAGTTGCCGGCCTGATAGTTGGCCATGCCCCAGTTGTAAAGATCCGTATTCGTCGGGTTCTTCTTCGTCGCATAGACGATAGCCGCAGCCTGGGCCATTGCCGGCTTGTTATTGATCTTTTTAGCAAGCGCTCCGGCCTCGGCAGCATACTTGGCCTTGTTCTCGGCCAGCGTATCCAGGTCGATCGCCTTCTTGTAATCGTCGAATGCCGTCAGGATCGTGGCGGTATCCGCCGCCTTGCCCTTGATATGCGCCCTTTCCTCGTAATCGGCCGGCACTATCGCGGCAGGGTCCTGCTTGGTGAAATACGTATCGATATTCTGCGTGGCGCAGGCCTGGTCGGCCAGGGTATCGCACGCATAGGCGATCATCTTATACATACGGGGGCTCACCTTGTCGCCCAGCGACGTGATCATCCCCTGCGCCTTCGTCTTCGCATCCTGGAATTTGCCGGATGCATAGAGGAAGTCCGTCTTCAGGTACTCGACCTCCGGACCGGGGTCCGAATTGGCGATATAACTATCCAGGTATCCCGCCGCCTTGTTGACGTCCCGGAAATACCAGTAGTAGAACAGCTCATAGTAGGCAGGAGCATACATCGGGTCGAGCTTGACCGCGTCGTCGAACGCCTGCAGGAAGAACTCCTTGTTGTTCTGCGTTTCATAGATCTTGCCGATCTTGTATTTGGCTTCGGCTAACTTGGGATCCAGCCCCAGGGCCTTGTTGTAGGCCTGCACCGCGTTGCCGCCGTCGATCTGCTTGCGGTAGGCGTCACCCATCAGCAGGTAGGTCTCCGCGTTGTCGAACTTCTTTTGCTGCGTAGCCTGGTTCAGCTTTTCGATGGCATAGGCGGCGTCACCGTCCCGCGCATCTATATTGGCATTGGCTACAGCATTGAGGACCTCCACGTCTTTGCCCTTGGAGAGCGAGATGGCCGTCTCGAAACGCTGTTTGGCGTCGGCGGTCTTATGGTTGCGAAGCTCGACGCCACCCATGCCGGCCAGCAGCAGAGGAGCATTCCCGTTAGTCTGCAAGGCCTTGGAATACAGCTCGCCGGCTGCTACAGAATCCTTCTGTGCCAGCAGCGTCTGCCCTTTCCAATACACCGCATCTATATTATTGGGATTAGAAGCCAGTATCTTGTCGAAAACGTCGTTCGCGCTCTTGTATCGCTCATAATACAGGAATTTCTTTCCCTGATCGACCGACTGCCCAAAACCCACGTTGCAGAGACTTGCAACGCCTGCCACCAGTAAGCTGAATCGCATCTTGTTCTTCATTACTTGATCGTTGTTTAAGAAGTGTGTAAATGTATTGAAATCTGGTATAACATATTGTGAAAACTCTAATAGATCCCTATTTGCTCAATTCCACCGGTCTTTCCTCCAGCCGCATCCTCGCCGGTACAAGATAAGCCTTCTGAAAGATCAGCTGTCCGCGCTCGTACTGCAGGAAATTGGCGAAATTGCTACCCACCCCGCTGAAATTCTCCTTTAAGATATAATACAAACTCCGCACCAACGGGTACCTCTTCCAGGCAATATTCAGCTGATACGGCCTGACATGCGTCTTCCCGAGGCATCCCGTACACTCGAGGGCGGCCACGGTCACTCGCTTGCTAAAGGTCGTATCATTCGGATCACTGCGGTCCCCGATCCAGCTCACGCCGATGAAACCGACCGCGCGGGGATTATTTGCCACATAGTCGACCACCGCCATGCTGGACGGCGCCGCCTTCACACCCTTACCCAAAGGCGCCCCTTTCAGGATCGAGTCGATCGCATAGCGAACCGTGCTGGTTGCAGAAAGACCATCCATCACAGGCTGGTGCTGCGTATCCGTCCCATTCAGCATGTCCACGACATCCTTCATATCTAATATGGAGTCTTTGGCCCCGGGGTGAACGATCACCGAGATCGCGTCGTACGCCAACGGCCCTTCCTGCGGTGTCAAATGAAAGGAGTCGACATAGAATTTTTCCTCCTGCAGGCTCAGCGGCCGGGTCACGATGACCATACGGGTGCTGTCGGTGGTGAGGTCCCGAAGACACTCGGCCTCGGGCTTGTAATGTGCAATGATATGAGCGTCAGGGAATGAAGACTCGAATACCTTTATCTGGGAGTCGATCACCGGCTTGAAGGATTCATCGACACTGATATTGATAGTGCCGTACGTGGAGGTCTCCTGGGGTTTCTTGCCGTTGGTGCTACAGCCCGCCAGCAGTGCTGCTACCACGGATCCGATCAGAATGCCTTTTCCTTTCATAGATTTTCTCCTCTCCGGAAACTTTTATTTAAAGTAGTTTTTTCTCATCCCGCGATACACCCTAAACCCGCCATAGAGCAAACAAAGACCAGCAAACATATATCGATTCAGATCATCCACATTCAATCCAATACCCAGCCTGGGCGCGATCAGGAAAAAAACCCCGAAGCCAAATATAATAATTCCCATGCCATAATCGAGGATGGCGCGGCGTATCGAGTACGCATGCTTGCGCCTGTCCGGAGCCTCGTTTTCCATGATTCCTTTCTTTTATATTACGTCCAATACCCCCTCTGAGTCACTTAGGGTCGCCAAATTAACAAATTAACCGTAATTAAATCACCTCGTATCGGGTTGATTACTTATTAAATTACAATTAATGTGTCACGGCCCGCGGGATCCTCCGTTTATTTATAGACACCTCCCTCCCCCGATTCCACAAATTCCTCCCCCTCCTCACCTTTGCGCCACAAATTCCTCCCCCTCCTTACCTTTGCGCCACAATTTCTTCCCCCTCCATACCTTTGCGCCACAATTTCCTCCCCCCTCCGTACCTTTGCGCCCATGAAAGTTCTGATGGTCTGCTTGGGCAACATCTGCCGCAGCCCCCTCGCCGAGGGCATCCTCCGGCAAAAGGCCGACGCCGCGGGCCTCTCCTGGCAGGTCGACAGCGCCGGTACCAACGGCTATCACGTCGGCGAAGCCCCCCATCGCCTGTCCCGGAAAGTGGCCAGCGCCAACGGGGTCGACATCAGCAGCC
>JAFDYE010000198.1 GCA_018267585.1 Bacteroidota bacterium | reverse complement strand
TATGTCAAATGCTTCCTCGACGCGTCCCTTCCCGGCACCGTCATCCACAATTCGGCAATAAAGGGCCTGCCCCCCATCATCGTGCTCAAACAAGACCAGGCCCTCATCCACCTCCACTCCAAAGACTTCTCCTTCGTCGGCGAGACCGGCGTCGGCAGGCTCTACAGCCTCTTCACCGATATCCGCATCAAGCCCAACCTGCTACAGACCGGCGCCGTCAGCCTGCAGGTCTGCCTCGATGACCGACCCGATAAAATTGAAAAGCTCGCCCTCGCCGCCGCCGACAGCTTCGACGTCCAGGTGGAAAAAGGACTTACCCTGCTGACGATCCGCCACTACAACGCAGACGTCCTCGCCCGACACACAGCAGGCCGGGAGGAAGTATTGAGACAACAAACAAAGGCAACGGTACAAATCCTGATGGGCCGGTAGGCTCATCGTCCGCCGGGCGGCGACTAAGATCTAATTATCCCCTATCATTACAGTCTGCTTCAGCCTTATCGGCACATGCGCCCCGGTCCTGTCCGCCGGCGCCCACCTGGGCATCCCCAGGAACGCGTTCTCGATCTTTTCATTCATCACATCATTGCCTCCGCGCGTAACCCTGGCATAGACCGGGCTGCCCGTCGAATCGATGATATATTCCACCATGACAAAGGCCTTGCTCTGACCCTCATCCAGATCTTTCACGCTTTCTTTACTTAATTTGTTCAAAAATTCCTGAAAGGCGGCATTTCCCCCCGGATACACCGGCAACTTGTCAACCACCTTGGCCAGGTCGTCTTCCTTGACCGGACTCGCCCGCTCGGTCCGGACATGAACCGGCTTCTTCCTGGCCGCAGCCACCGCCTCCACATTGGCGACTTTTACCGACGCCTCGCCCGGCGCCACCTCTTCCGTGACATACTCCCCTTTTCCATTCACCATCACAAATGGCACATCCCGGTATTTTTCGAAATAATAAAAGGCGCTCCGCATGCTCTTGGCGAACGGCGTATATTCCGAAAAGGTCTGCAAGTATTTGTTGAGATATTCTACGCTCCTGGCATTATTGAAATTGACCGGGAAAATATGCACCGGGATAAAATCCTCGCCCATGTCCTTGGCATGCGCCGCAAGAATATACAGCTCCTCGATCTGCTGATCCGTTATCGGGATACAGCCCGTTGTCACACAGCTGCCATGGATATAGATGTCCCCGCCCGGCTGCGTCGAATCGCTCAGTATCCTGTCAGAAGCATTCGGATAATTAAGCCCCAGCGAAAGATGATACTCGCTACGCGGATTGAACTCGTTGATATAATAAAAACCTTCCGGCACCTGGTAGTCCCCCGCCATCCGCTTGGGCCCCAGCGTACCAGCCAGCGCACAAACTTTATACGTCTTGAACAGCTTGTACTTCTCCTCCTTCGTATTCTTCACCCACACCTCCAGCTGGCTGTCGTATTTAAAACTACGGATATACAGATATCTCGCCGGATAAACCAGCCCTTTCTCCTTGAACTGTTTCATCAGCGTGTCCTCCTTCCGGCGCAGCATATCGCTAACCTTGGGAATAGAACGTTGGTAGTCAATAAAGTGAATAGTGGAAATAGAAGTCTGTGCGGAAAGGCGACCAATGGTAAATACCCCAGCGATGGACAATTGTGCTATAACGATCAGGTATTGTTTAAAGTATTTACGCATAGGGCTCAACACGATACACGAAACCCCAAAATAACAAAAAACCTGCCATATTCAAAGAACAGGCAGGTTTTATAACTAAAAATTGGGCGTCGTCCAACGCGGTTTACCTTCAATTCGAATTCCGGGCCCATCCGCGGTTCGCCTTCGGTTCATATCCCCGAGCTCATCCGACGTGCCCCTTCGGTTCATATCCCCGAGCTCATCCGGCGTGCCCCTTCGGTTCATATCCCCGAGCCCATCCACGGTTCCCATCCATCATCCCCAATACCCGTCCCCTACAGGTTTCCCCTCGCCGACTGCTCCCTCTCGATCGCCTCGAACAGCGCTTTAAAATTCCCCTTGCCAAAACTCTGTGCGCCCTTACGCTGTATGATCTCGAAGAATACCGTCGGCCGATCCTCTACCGGCTTCGTAAATATCTGCAGCAGATACCCCTCATCATCCCGATCCACCAGTATCCCCAACTCCCGCAGCGGCGCAATATCCTCATCGATCTTCCCTACCCTTCCCTGCAGCTCGTCATAATAGGACGAAGGCACCTGCAGGAATTCAACACCCCTGTCCCGCAGCTGTGTAACAGTCTCCACAATATTGGCCGTTGCCATCGCAACATGCTGCACCCCTTCCCCCTTATAAAATTCAAGGTACTCTTCCACCTGGGACTTCTTCTTCCCCTCAGCCGGCTCATTTATCGGGAACTTCACAAACCCGTTGCCATTGCTCATTACCTTGCTCATCAGCGCAGAATACTCCGTCGAAATATCCTTGTCGTCAAAGCTCAGAATATTCCTGAAACCCATCACCCGCTCATAGAACTCCACCCGCGGATTCATCTGGTTCCAGTCCACATTTCCGACACAGTGGTCCACATAGAGCAACCCCGTGGACGGCGGATTATAAAGCGTCTTCCACTCGCGAAAACCTGGCATGAACGCCCCCTGGTAGTTCTTCCGCTCCACAAAAAGATGAACCGTCTCGCCATAGGTATGAATGCCGCTCAGAACGACCTCGCCCCACTTATCGGCAAGCGTCGTCGGCTCCATATAGCTCTTCCCGCCCCGGGCGGTCGTCTCCTTCCACGCGCTGGTGGCGTCATCCACCCGCAGCGCCAGCACCTTTACCCCGTCCCCGTGCAGATGCACATGCTCCGCGATCGGATGATCCGGCCGCAAAGCCGTAGTAAATACGAACGTCAGCTTGTTCTGCCGGACCACATAGCTGACCCTCTCCTTCACACCAGTCTCGGGACCACTATACGCGATCGACTGAAAACCAAAAGCGGACTTGTAATAATGCGCCGCCTGTTTCGCATTGCCGACATAGAACTCTACATAGTCGGTCCCTTGCAGAGGAAGAAAATCGGCATCGGCGCCCGACATCACACGGGACTCTTTTGCAGGTGCAATAGACATATTAAAAATTTTTAAATAATTAGAAAATAAGGACAAGGACAACAACACAAAGCAGCGGATAGGGGTGATTGTCACGAAAGTGAAACCGCTTCCCGGACGAGTGCCTTTCTGAGGAAGAAATGATACAATCGCTTGTCGTCGAAAATTTTATGAGAGTAATCCGGACGCATGGTTCCAGCATTAAAGGTAATAACAAAATCTCCAATTGTCAATGAACAACGTATTTTTACTAGTTTTCTCTATCTTCGGCCAAATTATCGGACCATGATGAAAGTCGGCATTTTAGGAGGAGGGCAATTAGGGCGAATGTTGCTGCAGGCCGCAGCCAACTATCCAGTCGAAACATACGTGCTGGAGAACGATCCCGACGCACCCGCCGCACACCTTTGCCACCACTTTGTCAGGGGAGACATCCGGAATTTTGACGACGTATACAACTTCGGAAAAGGCCTCGGGGCCCTCACCATCGAGATCGAGTCGGTCAACGAAGACGCCCTCGAAAAATTAGAGTCCGAAGGCGTCAAGATCTTCCCAAAACCCTCGGCCCTCCGCACCATCAAGAACAAGATCACCCAAAAGAAGTTCTATTCCGAACACAGCATCCCAACGGCCGAATACCTCATCACCCAGGACCTGTCCGGACTTCGCGACAAGGCCGAATTCCTGCCCGCCGTTCACAAGATCGGACAGGGCGGCTACGACGGCAAAGGCGTCCAGATGCTGCGCACAAAGGAAGATATCGAAAAAGGCTTCGACGCCCCCAGCGTCCTCGAGAAAATGATCGACGTCGACAAGGAGATTGCCCAGATCATCGCCGTCAACGCCAAGGGCGAGACCGCGATATATCCCCCCGTCGATATGGTCTTCGACAACCGCCTCAATCTGCTCGACTATCAGATAAGCCCCGCCGATCTGCAGCAAAGCGTGCTCTGGAAAGTGGAAGCCATCTCGCTCCGCGTGGTCAAGGACCTCAAAAGCCCGGGCATCTTCGCCGTCGAGCTCCTCGTGACAAAGAACGGCGAGGTCTACGTCAACGAGACCGCCCCCCGCGTTCATAACAGCGGCCACCACACGATAGAAGCCAACTACAGCTCGCAGTTCGACATGCTCTGGCGCGTTATCCTCGGCTATCCCCTCGGCAACACCGACCCCATCCTCCCCGGCGCCATCGTCAACCTGGTCGGCGCAGAAGGCTGCGACGGCGAAGCCCACTACGAAGGCCTCGACGAAGTCCTCCAGATGGACAACGTCTTCGTACATATCTATGGTAAGAAAGATACCAGAGCCGGCCGGAAGATGGGACACGTCACCATCATCAGCCGTGAAAAGCAGGACCTCGTATACAAAGCGCACAAAATAAAGAACACCCTGAAAGTCATCAGCAAATGAGCTCTCCCTTAGTAGGTATAATCATGGGCAGCGACAGCGACCTCACCGTCATGAAGCCCGCCGCCGACATGCTGGAAGAATTTGGTATCCCCTTCGAGCTTACCGTCGTCTCGGCGCACCGCACCCCCCTCCGTATGGTCGACTACGCCACCAAAGCAGCCACCCGCGGCCTCAAGGTCATCATCGCCGGCGCCGGCGGCGCAGCCCACCTCCCCGGCATGGTCGCCTCCATCACCCCCCTCCCCGTCATCGGCGTCCCCGTCAAATCCTCCAACTCCATCGACGGCTGGGACTCCGTCCTCTCCATCCTCCAGATGCCCGGCGGCATCCCCGTCGCCACCGTCGCCCTCAACGGCGCAAAGAACGCCGGCATCCTCGCCGCCTCCATCATCGGCGCCTTCGACCCCGCCGTCCAACAACGCGTCACCACCTACAAATCCCAACTCGAGGCCGAAGTCCTCTCCAAAGTCGACCGCCTCCGCAACGAAGGCTGGACCAACGACTTCGATAAATAGATCATTAAATCTATACGCCCCCCGTGGAATGGACGGGACCGACACTGATACCACATTTATAGTTCAGCAATCGGGCGATCATCCAAAAATATTTTCCATTAATTCTTCGCTCAAACCTGTCAAGACCAAAGAAGACAAAAATGATCCAGCATCGATCCCAATATAACAGCCTTTCCCAATGGTGAAATACGCCAGTGGCTCCTGACTGTCTTTAACCCAGTCAATACGGATTACACCCTTCCCTCTTGCTACTTGCATTGGCAATTTGCTGTCCAATACACTATCCGCTTTTTCGATCACACAGCGATAAAATCCACCAGAAACAACTGGTATTTGATCGCATTCCAAAATTGAGACGTCAGAATTTTGAACCGTGACTATCGAAATTTCAAACAAGTTCTTGTAAATGTCATCAAATCTGAACTCTATAAAATTATCACTGCCAAAGTCAATGTTTCTGGCATAGATAGTCGCCGGCATCACATTATAAGAACCAATTCGCACTGAAAAAGGCAATGGATACTCAATGCTAAGGAACTCCCATTTGACCTCGGGATCAGTGTCCACCTTATCAAACCTTAATTTTATCATACTCGCTTTATCGGAAATGAATTAATGTTGGCAATTGCCCGGCTGCTCTGGGCGCCCCAAACATAAGCGCTTCCCTTTTCTCAAGCTCGTCCAAATAGGATTGAGTCTTTTAAGTAAGCGCTTTGTCCAGCGCCTTAGTCTTCCTGTCGATATTCCTAAATAAACGCGACCAAAATGGAACCACTCCATCTGCCGCCGCCGTATCAGAGCCGCCAGATACGATCCCGACTTT
>JAFDYE010000197.1 GCA_018267585.1 Bacteroidota bacterium | reverse complement strand
GGAACAGCCACTGAAATAGCATGAATGAGTGGTCCCGCTCGTAGTTGCCTGCAAATACGGCAGCCAGCGCGCCGGAGGAAAAGATCGATACGCCGTCAAAATAGTAGCCGCGCGTCTTTTGCCGCAATGCTATAACGACTTGTCCTTCCTGGCGGGGCAGCAGGGAGAGGGGCAGGGTATAGTATTGCCGCTGGATGACATTACTACCTGCGATGGATGATCGCAGATAGCCGCCTGCAACGTGCAAGGGCCTGTGGCCGGGATATAGCAGCCAGGCGTCGGCATAGTCGATGGTGCCATAGTCGATGTTCAGGGGCAGCAGGCTGTCACTGCTATTGCGAAGCCGAAAACGGATCTGGAATGTGTAGTCCCGCGTGTGAGCCGCGAGTTCGTTCTGGAATGAATCATAGCTGAGGCCCCAGGCACCATTTTTCCCGAACTCCGGCCCGCTCGTCACTCCTAAGGATGAACCAAAACCAAACAGCTGTAGGGGCTGTCCGAAGGCGACAATGCCAACCGCCAGCAGCAGACACCCCACAACAATGGTTTTCCCGTATTTCATCAGGAACAAGATAGAAAGAAAAATCTATCCTTTGTCCATGCACAGCTCGATCAGGACCCCGTTGGTATCCTTTGGATGGAGAAAACAAACCAATTTATTGTCCGCCCCCGGCTTGGGTTCCGGATTCAGCAGGGTAAAGCCCTCGGCTGCCAGCCGGCGCATCTCGGCGTGGATGTCGTCCACCGCAAAGGCGATATGGTGCATACCCTCGCCGCGGCGGGCGACGAACTTCGTGATAACGCTGTCGGCATCGAGTCCCTGCAGGAGCTCGATCTTGGTCTCGCCGCTGCGGAAGAAGGCGGTGAGCACCCGCTCGGTCCCGACCTCCTCTGTCTTATAGCAGGGGCTCCCCAGCAGGCGTTCAAATAACGGAACGGAAACGCCCAGGTCTCCGACGGCGATACCAATGTGTTCGACTTTTTGCATGGACTTTTGGTAGATTGATTGAATGGTAAAGTTGGTAACTTTATTGAATGGTAAAGTTACCGATATACCTCGACTATAACTCCACCACACCGTGTGATCCCCGCGTTGTGGAGGCCATGCTGCCCTATTTCACCCGGAAATTCGGCAACGCCGCCAGTCGCAGCCATGTTTTTGGATGGGAAGGAGAAGAGGCGGTGAGCCAGGCCCGTGAGCAGGTCGCGGCGCTTATCGGGGCGGAGCCCGAAGAGATCGTCTTTACTTCCGGCGCAACGGAAGGCGACAACCTGGCCCTAAAGGGCGTCTTCGAGCTGTACCGCAGCAAGGGCAATCATATCATTACCGTGGCCACCGAGCACAAGGCCGTCCTGGACAGCTGCCACCACATTGAAAAACTGGGGGGCGAGGTGGAGTTTCTTCCTGTCGACGCCGAAGGACTTATCGACCCGGCTCAGCTGGAGGCCGCGATAAGACCGACGACCATCCTGATCGCCGTGATGTACGCCAACAACGAGATCGGCGTCATCCAGCCAATACGGACTATCAGCAATATAGCCCGCAGGCACGGCGTCCTCTTTTTTACCGACGCCACCCAGGCCGTCGGAAAGGTGCCGGTCAACGTACAGGAGGACGGTATCGACCTGCTGGCCCTCAGCGCGCACAAATTATACGGGCCCAAAGGCATCGGCGCGCTCTATGTCCGCCGCAGGGATCCCCGGGTGCGCCTGACGGCGCAGATGGATGGCGGAGGACACGAAAAAGGCATGCGCAGCGGCACGCTGAATGTTCCGGCCATCGTCGGCCTGGGCAAGGCCTGTGTCCTTTGCGCGGCGGAAATGAAAAAGGATACTGCGCATGTCATGGCGCTCCGCGATCAGCTGGAGAACGGGCTGCTCACCATAGAAGGAGCCCGCGTCAACGGCAGCCGTGACCCCCAAAAGCGCCTGCCCCAGACCACCAATATCTCCTTCAGCCATATCGACGGACAGGCCCTGCTGGCGGGACTGGGCAAGGATATCGCCCTCTCTTCGGGGTCGGCCTGTACCTCAGCCTCGATGGAACCCAGCTACGTGCTGAAAGCGCTGGGACTCGCCGACGACCTGGCTCATAGCAGTCTCCGGCTGGGGCTGGGCCGCTGGACGACCCAAGAAGAGATCGACTACGCCATCCGGAGGATCGGCGACGAAGTGGCGCGGTTGCGGGAAAAAAGCATTCTCTGGGAAACCTATAAAAATATATAATATTTTTTCATTTGATGATATGAAAAAATTTTAATGTGTTTTCGTGTCGGGAAAACCATTAGACCATGATTGTTTTTGGCGAAGATCGGTCCGGAACTTAGCACCCGGGATGTCCTGAAATACCCCCGGTATTTTACTAAATACCCCCGCCTGATCCCAATTACCCCCGGACAGGACGCTACATCAATCACTACATCAACCCTCCGGAAAACCCGGTGATATCGTCCGGAAGAAAGCCGTCGCCGTATGTGGAAAGGGAAAGAAAGAGAAGAGGTTATAAAACAAAAAACCCGCCTGACTAAGGGCGGATTTTTTCATGCAGTTGGTTTCGGTTAAATGTCTTTTGTGACCTCACCGTGAATATTATTTTTCGAAGGATGGTTATTCTATAAGAGCATGCGAATATAAGTATATCTTCCATACAAAGTATTTTTCTTCGCATCTTATTTATCGGACTTTTCCACATTTTATTTATTATGATATGTAAAATTGAGCCAATCCACTGGTGAAGGCACAATAACAATTCGCGTTTGAACGATTAAACAGACTATTTTTACGTTTATGTGGGCAGTATGCAAAAAGGAACTCCGCCAATTCTTTAGTAGTCTAACCGGATATATCGCCATTGTCGTCTTTTTACTGCTGAACGGCCTCCTGCTGTTCGTCTTTCCGGATACGGATATCCTTTCTTTTGGCTATGCCACGCTGGACAAGTTCTTCGAGCTGGCGCCCTGGATACTGCTGCTGTTGATACCTGCGATCACCATGCGCAGCCTTTCCGATGAGTTCAGGATGGGCACGTTCGAGACACTGCAGACGACGCCGTTGACCCGCACCCGGCTTGTCGTCGGAAAATACCTGGCCTGTCTTATCGTTGTCGTGATCGCCCTTCTGCCGACCCTTGTCTATTTCCTTTGTATTCAGCGACTTTCCGGGCAGGGTGGGATCGATACGGGCGCTACCGCGGGCAGCTATCTCGGTCTGCTGATGCTCGCCGCCGTCTTTACTGCCATCGGTATCTGGTGCAGCAGTTTTACGTCCAACGCGGTGGTCGCCTTTATCATAGCGGCCTTCGCCTGCTTTCTGCTGTACAGCGGATTTGGCGCCGTCAGTGCGCTGCCTGCGTTTGCGGCCGGGCTGGACTATTATATCGCGATGCTGGGGATCGACTTCCACTACCGCAGCATCAGCCGGGGCGTTATCGATACCCGCGACCTGCTGTATTTTTTTAGCGTTATCTATGTCTTTTTATACCTGACAAACCGATTCCTCGCCCGTCGCGTGACCGGCAGGCTGCGTGGGTTCGCCGTCGGTCCCGTCATTCTGATCGTCGTACTGGCCGGTGTCAACCTCCTGGCCTCGCACCTCCACACCAAAGTCGACCTTACGCAGGAGCACCGGTATACGCTGAGCGCCCCTACCCGGGATCTCTTAAAATCTGTAGATGACGATGTCCAGGTCGACCTTTACCTCGCCGGCGACCTCAAGGCGGGAATCCGCAAGCTCGCGAAGAGCACGGACGAGCTGCTCCAGGAATTTAACGAATACTGCGACGGCAAGATCCGCGTGAGAGCCTTCGATCCGCTGGCGACCCTCGACGACTCGGCCAAAGCGGCCTTTCTCGACTCCCTTCGCGGTCTTGGCATCCAGCCGATGACCCAGGTGGCACAGGCGAAAAAAGGCGAGGAGCAGAGCCAGCGCCTGGTCATTCCGGCGGCCATCGTCCGCTATAAGGACCATATCTACCCGGTAAACCTGCTGCGGGGCGTTCAGGTCGGCGGCGAAGGCCAGCCTGAAGAGCAGTTATATACAAACGCCGAAACGCTGCTCGAATATAAGTTCGGCAGCGCCATCGACAAACTCATGGAAAAGGAGGTCCCGCTGGTCGGCTATGTAAGGGGCAACGGCGAGCCGCTGGACTACAGGGTATACGAGCTTGTCGAGGACCTGCGCAGCAACTACCGGCTGGGCATCGTCCCGTTGGACAGCATGGCGGTCATCCCCGCTAAATACAAGGCCCTGGTCATCGTCAAACCCACGGAGAAGTTCACCGAGCGCGAGAAGCTGACGCTCGACCAGTACCTCATGCATGGCGGCCGCATTATATGGGCGGTCGACGAGCTGCACGCCGAAAAGGACAGCTTGAGCCTTAACCAGCAGACGATCGCCTACGACCGGGGGCTGGACCTGGAAGATCTTTTCTTCAAATATGGAGTGCGTGTCAACCAGGACCTGATCGAGGATAAACAGTGCGCGAGCCTTCGCATCGGGGTGGGCAAACAGGGTGATAAAGAACAGTTCGAGAACCTCGACTGGCCCTATTTCCCGCTGCTGAACGGCAGCCTTACGCACCCCATCTCGAAGAACCTCGACCCCGTATACTCGCAGTTCGCGGGCTCCATCGATACCGTGAAGGCGCCGGGTATCCGAAAGACGGTATTGCTGCAGAGCTCAGCCAATGCCCGCCGGGTGAGCACCCCCGCGCTGATCACGTTCGAGGTACTGAAATACAAAGAAGATCCTCGGTATTTCAATGAGTCGAATATTCCGGTAGCCATGCTGCTGGAAGGCCAGTTCCGTTCGCTGTTCGCCAACCGGGTCTCTTCCGCGGTCGCCGACAGCCTGGCCAATGTCTATCACGAACCCTTCCTGCCGGAGGCCACCGCCGCCTCGAGGGTCATCGTCTGCTCGGACGCGGATATCTTTATGAACGAGATGACCCAGCGCGGTCCGCTGCCGCTCGGCTTTAGCCGTGACAACAATTATACGTTCGCCAATCGTGATTTTATCGAGAACTGTCTCGAATACATGGTGAACCCGTCCCGCATACTCGAGACGAGGAGCAAGGATCTTACCTTGCGTCTGCTCGATACGGTCAGGGTCGAGAGGGACCGTACGATGTGGCAGTTCGTCAATATCGGTCTGCCGCTGATACTGGTCGTGCTGGGCGGGTATGTTTATCAGCTGGTGCGCCGCAGAAGATACAGCAAGTGAGCTATCGGAAAATACAGCAAGTCATTTTATGATCATAAAGACCAAATCCCAACCTTATCTGTACTGGGCGTTGATCGCGCTCTATTTTCTTTTTGTCGCCTACCAGGTCTTAATCTCCGACTATGGCCATATGGACGAGAACTGGCAACTGTGGCATGCTC
>JAFDYE010000196.1 GCA_018267585.1 Bacteroidota bacterium | reverse complement strand
ACAGCTTTATGCTCCTGAAATTCGAGATCGGCGGCAAGATAGAGATCAGCTGTGACCGCTGTGGCAATATGCTTCCGCTGGACCTCTGGGATGAGTTCAACATCCTGGTCAAGCTGGTGGAAGATCCGGATATCATGAACCAGCAGGAGGAAGACCCCGACGTATATTATATTTCGAAGGGTGAAAGTCACCTGCACGTTTCAGACTGGATCTATGAGTTCATCAATCTCAGCATCCCGATGCAACGGATGTGCAAGCCAGAGGAGATGGGTGGACCGCATTGCAACAAAGAAGTGCTGGAAATGCTGAAAAAGCTTGACCGGGAAAAGAGTCAGCCTGAGAATCCACTCTGGAAAGGTCTGGAGAAGTTCAAGGACCTGCCTCCGGAACCAGATACTGTGAAATAGACCCCGCCAAAAACGGGCCTGTATATATAATTAGTTAAAACAGAAGTGATATGCCAAATCCGAAACGGAGACATTCCCAGCAGCGCAGTGCCAAGAGAAGAACGCATTATAAGGCTGAGAAAGTAACTTTAAGCAAAGACAGCACCACGGGTGAAATACACGTTCGCCACCGTGCACATGTAAGCGAAGGTAAGTTGTTCTACAAAGGAAAGGTTGTTGCAGAGACATCCCCAATCAAGTAGTTCACACCTTCGCGAATGAATATTGGTTTAGACATGATGGGAGGGGACTTTTCACCGCTGGAGGCGGTGAAAGGTGTCCAGCTGTATCTCGCTGAAACCGGAACTCCTGCCACGTTGTGGCTGGTGGGTGACGAAGCTCAGATCGACCCCTTGTTGAGAGAGCATTCGATCCCTGCCCAAGCCGTAAAGGTCGTTCACGCTCCGCAGGTTATCGGCATGCACGAGCACCCGACCAAAGCCCTGAAGGAAAAACAGCAGTCATCCATTTCGGTCGGCTTCCACCTGCTGGCTGCCGGCAAAATGGACGCGTTCATCAGCGCCGGCAACACCGGCGCAATGCTCGTCGGAGCGCTGTACAGTCTCAAACCCATCGAGGGAGTCCAGCGCCCCACCATCTCGACCGTCATTCCCAAAGAGAACGGCAACACCGGTATCCTGCTCGACGTGGGCCTCAACGCCGACTGCAAGCCGGAGAACCTCAATCAGTTCGCGGTCCTCGGCTCGCTCTACGCCCGCCATATCCTCGGCATCGCCCAGCCCCGCGTCGGCCTGCTGAACATCGGCGAAGAAGAAGGCAAAGGAAATATCCTTGCCCAGGCTGCTTACCCGCTGTTGAAAGAGAATGGCCAGATCCGTTTTATCGGCAACATCGAAGGCCGCGACCTCCTGCTCGACAAGGCGGACGTAATGGTCTGCGAGGGCTTTACCGGCAATGTGATCCTTAAATTAGCCGAATCCCTGTTCGACATCACCCGCAGTCACCGGACCAAGAGCGAATACTTCGACCGCTTTGACTTCGAATTCTATGGCGGCACTCCGCTGCTGGGCGTCACCAAACCGGTTATCATCGGGCACGGTATCTCCCGCGGCAAATCCTTTCTCAATATGGTCAAGCTTGCCCAGAAAATGATCGAGACCGACCTGCTGGGTAAGATGAAAGAAAGCTTTCATGCCTGATGGGACGGGTCATCACCTATCTGAAAGGTTATCTACGAACCACCTCCCGGCCCGCTCTTGTCGTCACCATGCTCCTCGTCGCCAGCCTGATCGCCGCAAATTATTCCTTCGGCATTGAAAGGCGGTTCCAATCCCTTGGGCACTGGTATCTCTCCGCCGCGGCTTTTTTCCTGTTCTACCTTATCGTGATCGCGCTTACCTGGGGGCTGCAATATGAATGGAGCAAGAAAGAGACCCTCGCTCCTACCCTGACCCGCGGCGGGACAATAAAGATTCAGCCGGTACTGACCTCATCGCCGGACCAGTTGTCGTTCGACCGCAGGTTGCTGCTGGTCCTGCTGATCGCACCGCTGTATTTTTCGTTGAAAATGATCCACTGGGATCTCTATTCCATCCTGCCGGGTTCCATCGCCGCGCCCTGGGACCGGTATACCCTGCTCGTCGTCCAGCTGCCCCTAAAGCTGATCCTGCTGGCTGGGGCGCTTTGGGGTTGCTACCGGTGGGGACTGCTCGAAGGCAAAAGCCTCCGTCATTCGGTCGGGCTGACCACGGAGGACTTCGATGCCCGGCCTTATTTCCTTTTGCTCGCCCTGCTGGTGCCGCTGGTCGCGCTCGCTTCCACGCAGCAGGATTTCCTCGCCGTCTATCCAAAGGTCAGGAACATCGACTTCCTCGACGGCTACGCCAGACCGTTATGGCCCTGGCGGCTGCTTTACGAGATTTCCTATGGTCTCGACTTCCTGAATATAGAGCTTTTCTTCCGGGGTCTGCTGGTCATCGGCCTTGTCCGCTACGCCGGCGACAGCGTCATCCTGCCCATGGCGGCTTTTTACTGTACCATCCACTTTGGCAAACCGCTCGGTGAATGTATCTCCTCTTTCTTTGGCGGACTCGTCCTGGGCGTACTGGCTGCCCGTACCCGCAGCATCGTCGGGGGACTCATCGTCCACCTCGGTCTGGCCTGGATGATGGAGCTTGGAGGCTGGCTGGGGCACTCACTCCGACTTTAAGCTTTTTACGGGGTTGGCCAGTGCGGCGCCCAACGTCCGGGCCACGATCAATAGTACCATCACCACACCCAGGCCCACCATCGTCATCACAAATGGCCAGACCGTGATCTCGATCCGCGTCGCATAGTCGCTGAGCCAGCGATCCATGACCCACCAGGCCACCGGCGTTGCCACCAGCCCGGCCACCAACAGCAGCGGCAGGTATTCCCGGAGGAACAACCGGATGATTCCCGGTACCGAGGCCCCAATGACCTTCCGGATCGCGATCTCTTTTGTTCGCTTCTGGACACTCTGGGACAGGAGTCCAACTACGCCCAGCAGCACGATGATCATGGCCAGCACGGTTGCGGCTGACGCAGCCTTCTTCAGCCTGAGCTCGTTGACATAAACGTCCTGCAGGTACTCGTCCATGAACTTGTATTCGAATGCGGCGCCGGGCATCAGGCTGCTCCATTCCTTCCGGAGCGCCGCCATCGTCCGGCCGGGGTTACCCGGCGCCAGCTTGAAGGAGAAATAGCGATAGGTGATAAAGCTGCTTACGGGAAGGAACAGCTCGGGTTGGATGCCCTGATTCATGGCGTCGAAATGAAAATCCCGCACGACGCCCGCCACAGTGTACGCATTGGGATTCCTGAAAAGGCGGATCCTGCGGCCCACCGCCTCGCCGGGCTGCTTCCAGCCCAGCGACCTGACTGCCGTCTCGTTGATCACCACTTTAAAGGAATCGGCGGCCGCCGACTCGCCCGGGCTGTGGAAATAGCTGCCCGCCGCCATCCGGAGACCATAGGTATCCGCATAATGCTCATCGGTGACCAGCGCCTGTCCTGTAACGGCGCGCGTCGAATCGCCGCCCTCTTTGTACATACCGAGATTACCTCCATTCATGCCATTGGGGATCTCGTAGGACAGCGACACCTGTCTTACGCCCGGGACCATGACCATCCTCGCACGCAAAGATTCCATCTTTTGAACGCCCGTCTTCGTCCAGTCGCGCGGCAGCTGGGCGGCTACTACTGCTTCCTTGTCATAGCCAAGGCTGTCGCTGAAGAAGAGCCTGATCTGGCCAGCCACGATGATCGCACCGATCATCGCTATAGCTGCAATGCATAGCTGAAAAGCGACCAGCCCCTTCCGCAGGTAACCGTGCCTGTCGCCGACAGCAGGCCGGCCCTTGAGCACCTCGACGCTGCCGATCGCCGACAGCCGGTGAGCCGGGTACACCCCCGCCAGCCAGCCACATGCCAGCGCAAAAAGGACGATCGCCGGCCACGCCGGCACAGGCAGCCGCGTGAGGGCCGGAAGGCTCTTTCCCAGAATGCCCGATACTGCAGGCGAAAAGACGGCATAGCCGATCAAGGCAAAGACCGTCGCTATCAGCGAAAGGAGCACTGACTCGGCAAGGAATTGGACCGTCACCTGGCGGCGCAGACTCCCCAGCACCTTGCGGACACCGATCTCGCGCAGACGCGAAGCCGACTGCCCGATCGACAGGTTGACAAAATTGACCATCGCCATCAGCAGGATGAGAACGCCGATCGCCACCAGCGTATAAAACATCCGGACAATACCGCCCGAAAGATAAAATCGGGTCAGCGGCACTACCCTCACCCTGAGGTTGGAATAGATAAAGGGAGACGCGTTTGACTTTACCAGATGGTCGATCGCAGGAGCCAGCGATTCGGGGGTTACGCCCTCCCGGAGCTCGACAAAGCCGGCGATGAACAGATTTTGCCAGTCCATATTCCGGCCAAAAAAGGGAAGGTTCGACGCACCGACGAAAACATGATTCGGGAAGCCGTCGGCAAGACGTGTGACGGAATTTCTCGGCGGATCGGCCATCACGCCTGTTATCCGGAAATCCTTTTTTCCCCCGCTAAAGCTTTCGATCGTCAGATCCTTACCCACCACGTCCGTCCGGCCAAAATATTTCAGCGCCCTGTCCGCGGTGATGACCACCGTAAAAGGATGGTCCAGCGCGGTCCGCGCGTTGCCATACAGCAGCCGGAACCCATACATCGTCAGCATAGTGCTGTCTCCGATCTGCAGACCTTCCCGGAAATGTTTGTCACCATAGGAGACGGCCGATGTCACGCCGTCCTGCCTGTAGTAGTTCGCGACGAGCCCCGGATAGTTCTCCTTCAGCGCTAGCGCCAGCGGCCCCAGCGTCGCCAGCGGATATCCCAGATTGGGGTCCTTCCAGTCGCTCATCAGGATGTACTGCCGGTCTGCATGCGTAAAGTCGCGGTTGACCCGCCACTCCGACCAGCAATAGCCGCCGATCAGTAACGCGATCAAAATACCCAGGGAAAGACAGAGGATATTGAGAAACGAATACAGCCCGCCGCGAAGGATATGCCGGATGGCGATGCGGTAGTAGTGACGAAACATGACGAAAAAGTTTACCAGTTCCGCCGAAAATACATGCCAATCTTATAAAAAGGAGATTTTCAAAATGATAAGCCGGAATTCACCCGGTCGGCTGTCCGTTATTGGTCAACCGTTGTACGAAAAAAAGCTACCAACCTGTAAGCCGGATCCTGTTCCCGCGGCGACTCGCGTCGGCGGGCGGTCATCATTTATCTGGCCGCTGCATTACTGCAGCGATCTAGCTGCCTACCCTCCGGCATCGGGCGGGCCGCCCTCAGTCGCCGGTATACGTGGCATTTCAGCATGCAAGGTTTACCCGCCCCGGCAGTTACCCGCCGGCGCCGTGGGCTCTTACCCCACATTTTCAACCTCACCCCGCCGCTGCGCAAGGCCTCGGCGAGGCAGTTATTTTCTGTGGCACTCTCTGTGAAGATCCGCTGCCTGACGGCCCGGACCTCCCCCGGCTCTTAACCGGTACATTGCCCTATGCTGTCCGGACTTTCCTCCCCTCGTCAACGAAGAGCGATGACCCGGTTGGTAGCAAATACAAAAGTACGACAGATCGGCGGTGCGGCCTACTTCTTCTTTCCGTACTCAAAAAAGATCTCGGTCGCTCCATAGCCAAACCGGGGATCATAGCGATTGACAAAAGACTTTACGTTCCTTTTCGTCCGCAACGCCTCGTGTATCTCGTCTCTCAGCTTGCCCGACCCAACCCCGTGTATCACGATCATTGATGGCAGGTGGTGCGCCACCGCCAGATCGAAATATTTTTCGAAGGTCTGCAGCTGCAGCGTCAGTATCTCGAAATTGTCCAGCGCCGCAGGTTTGTCCGTGAGCTTCTCCGCGTGGAGGTCCAGCTCGCTGCGCGCCGACTCCAAATGCTGCCGCGCCTTCGAAACCTCGTATATTCGGAACCCGGAACCCGCCAGCTTGCCGAGGCCGAGCGTATCTACCGGCTTTTCCTCCTCATAGGGGCGGAATGGATATTCGTCGAACAGCTTGAAGGAGAACGTCGCCTCGCCTTTTTTCCGGATCTCCCCGATACGGCCAAAGACCTGTTTGGCACGCAGCTTCAGGTTGGTCTCGTAGTGTTCGGCTTTCATCTTATCCGGCGTCGCCAGAGAGAAATCGCACTCAAATATCGGGTT
>JAFDYE010000195.1 GCA_018267585.1 Bacteroidota bacterium | reverse complement strand
TGGATTTCTATCTGGGCTTCTTTTTTTCCCTCCTTCATTAACAAATTCCCTTCTTTCGTATACACATATCCTCCCGCCATCCCTTCTTACAATTCGTTAACACCAGCCCGGACTAACATTGCGGAAACTTAAATCATGCACCCGCTACGCCTCCTTCCGCTACCCATAAGCATCCCTGCCTTTTCTCAATCCAGGCCAACGATCCACGGCACCATCCGGGACAACAATTCCGGAGAGGCCCTGATCGGCGCAGCGATCACCATTATCGAACAACCCGGGACCGGAACCCTCTCCAATGCCTATGGCTTCTTTTCGCTCACACTTTCCATTCCCCGCAATATTCCCGCAGCAACGACAATCGTCGCCAGCTTCATCGGCTATCAGCCGGATACCCTGCACGTCGCATTGCAATCGGATACACTCATAGATATCCCCCTCGATCCCGGCGACGCCCAACTCCGGACAGCCACGTCAGCCATCTTCATCACTGCCTATAAAAAATACTCCGTCGATGGATTCGACCTCGACGCGAAGCCCTGAAGAATTATATCCGCATACACCTCACCTCTCCTTCCCGTCCGATACTTAGCCGCAGCAGCCTGAAGATCTTCGAAGAAAAATTACCCGCTGGAGACTACGCCCGGGTACACAAATCCTTCCTCGTCGCCATCGACAAGATCACCTCGATCGAAAAAGAAAGCATCAGGATCGGCGCCATAACCATCCCACTCGGAAAATCGTACAGGGAAGAATTTCTTCGGCATATCCGGGAAAAAAATGTCTGATCCGGTCACCCACTGCCAACGACTAAAACAATTTGTCAAAAAGTAAATTCAGCACCTCGACCGCAATGAGGATAATAACGATCCATTCCAAAAAAGTGCTGTTGCGATATTGCAGCAGGTCCTTAAAAAGCTCCAGATTCTCCTTCACGATCTCCAACCCCTCCCGGATGTCCCTGTACCTTTCCTGCAGGTCGAAGGTCCGCTTCAACCCCAGATCGATCCGGTTCAAATTCTCATCCTCCCAGGTCTCGGGCGGACTATCGAATATATACAGGTTTTCAGCGATGCGGTTCTTCAGGTTCAACGTCTTCCCGATATACATCTTCAGGTCCTGCCGCGACATGCTCAGCCGCCCCTTCTGCTCCAGCCGCATCGTATACTCATTGGTCTCCTCCTGTATCAGATTCGTCTGTTCCTGGAAATAATCCAATGCCACCGACTGACTGACATTCAGCATGATCAACCGGATCACCTCCACATCGGGCTTGGTAACCTCTATTTTATTGTAACCAAACTTATTCTCCTTCGCATCCGTCTCCACCTCAAACTCCTCGCTTAACTTCAGCTCAAATACATTCTTGCCAAACGGCGCTATCCGCCGCAGGAAATCCTCCATGCTCGCCTCGCTGCAATTGGTAAAACAAACCACGCCATATTTAAAGATGTATATATAGGAATCATCCGCCACTTTGTAGAACAGCTCATCGGCATCATAATGATAGATCCCTTCCTTGTTAGCAGTCCGGAATGCCTTGACATCGATACTGTCTGCCATCTGATAGGAAACTACGTGCAGCATACACCCAAATTACTCGATTTTTCCCAATCTACCATTACCTCCTACGGCGCCAATCGCCTCCACCCTCCTCACTTCATCGCTTTGACCTTCTCCAGCTCAGACGGGCTCATCTTCTCCTTTTCCATCAGATCGATATCCCGGTTGATCATCACCATATCCCCGGATTCCAGCACTTCCGGCTCATTGTCCGTATCAGAATGATAGGTCTTCCTTACCCTTAATTTCCCTTCCAGCAGATCGACCTGCTCACCGGCATTCTTCCGGAACGCATCCACATGGAAGAGAGTACCCAGCACGGTTATCTCCAGGTTCCGGGTACGAAGCACCATCGGCCGGCCGGCGCTGCCCACTACATTAAAGATCGCCTCCCCATCCAGCTCCAGGTCCCGGTTGTCCTTCCCAAACCCCTTTGCAACCTTTAGTTGCGTCCCGGGCCTCATCACGACCCGGCTCCCGTCCGGAAGCCTTACCTCATGAGAATCACCAGAATTATTCGTATACTGTGTCCCCTCGCCAAGGGTGATGTTCCGCCTCGTCCCGCCATTGCAGGCGGCCACCAGTACAACCAGCGCAAGTATAAAATGCTTCATAAACGTGAATCTAAATAATTTTCCCGTATAATCTATCTTTGCACCATGATCCAGATAGGCGAATACAATACACTCACCGTAAAAAAAGAATTGAACTTCGGCCTCATCCTCGACGACGGGAAGGAAGGCATACTCCTGCCCAAACGATTCGTCCCCAGAGGAGCAAGACCCGGTGACACCCTGAAGGTCTTCCTCTACCACGACAGCGAAGACCGGCTCATCGCCACTACCCAGCACCCCTTAGGCGTCCTCGGCGACATCGTAAGACTCCGCGTCGTTAGCGTCACCCCACAGGGCGCCTTCCTCGACTGGGGCCTGATGAAGGACCTCTTCGTACCAAAATCAAAACAGCTCAGCGGCATGCGCCCCGGCGGCGACTACCTCGTAAAGATATACCTCGACGAACAAACAGGCCGCCTGGCCGCCACAGAAAAAATAGAGCCCTTCCTCAGCAACGAGGACCTCACCGTAAAAGAAAAAGACGTCGTAGACCTCACCGTCTATCGCCGCACCGACATCGGCTATGTCGTCATCATCAACAACCGCCACACCGGCGTCCTGCATTTCAATGAGATATTCCGGGACATCCGTGTAGGTGACCGCTTCAAAGGCTTTATAAAAAACATCGTCCCGGCCGCCGAGTCCGCCTCCGGCGAGACACAGATCGACGTCGTAGCAGGCGCCCCCGGCTACGAACGCACCGAAGACGCATCCGCAAAGATCCTCCGTCTCCTCAAAGAGAATAAAGGCTTCCTGCCCTACCACGACAAGTCGGAACCCGACGCCATCTACTCCTTCTTCGGCATGAGCAAAAAAACCTTCAAGATGACCACCGGTCGCCTGTACAAAGAAAAAAAGATCACTATTACCGACACAGGCATCCAGCTCAACTAAACAAATACGCCACATCCTCCTGCGTCAGCTGCTTCACAAATCCCCCCTCATCCGCCACCAGGTCCGCCGCCAGGGCCCTCTTCCTTTCCTGCAGCTGCAATATCTTCTCCTCCACCGAATCCTTACAGATCATCCGGTACGCAAACACTTTCTTCTGCTGCCCGATACGATGACTCCGGTCGATAGCCTGCTGCTCGGCAGCCGGATTCCACCAGGGGTCGACAAGATATACATAGTCCGCCGCCGTCAGCGTCAACCCAACACCTCCGGCCTTCAGGCTGATCAGGAACACCCGCATATCTGACGACTCCTGGAATCGCTCCACACTCTCGCGCCGCGCTTCCGCCGAAACACCCCCATCCAGGTACAGATATCCGATACCCCGCGAATCCAACGCCCCCCTGATCAACCCCAACATAGACGTAAACTGTGAGAAGACAAGCACTTTGTGTTCTCCGGTATTCTCCTCTATCTCCCGCACCAGCTCTTCTAATTTAGCCGAAACATTCGGATACTCCCCGTCCTTCAGCATCGCCGGACTATCGCAGATCTGCCGCAACTTCGTCAACCCCTCTAAAATATAGATGCTGCTCTTCCCCACACCCTCCTCCGCGATCCTGTCCAGCAGACTTTCCCTGTAGTGCTCTTTATGACTGTTATAGATCTTACGCTGCTCATCCCCCATCTCACACCAGAGGATCATCTCGGTCCTGTCCGGCAGATCACGCGCCACCTGCTCCTTCGTCCGGCGCAGGATAAAAGGATACACCAGCCGGCGAAGCCGCAAAGCCGCCTCCTTATCCCCACTCCTGTCGATCGGCGTAGCAAACTCCGTCCGGAAGAACTCCGGACTGCCCAGCATCCCCGGATTGAGAAAATCCATCTGCGCATAAAGGTCGAATGTATTATTCTGTACTGGCGTCCCGCTCAGCGCAAGCCGGTTACGCGCCTGCAGCTGCTGGATGGCCTTGCGCACCTGCGAAGCCGGATTCTTTATAGCCTGGCTCTCATCAAGGATGAGATATCCAAACTTCCACCGGGAAAAATGCTCGATGTCATTTCGCACCATCCCATAGCTGGTTATGATCACGTGCGCCCGCCTGAACCGCTCTTCATCAAGCTCACGGTCCGCACCATAATGTATATGCCAGTCCAGGCCGGGAACGAATTTCTTCAACTCACCCTCCCAGTTATACAGCAACGAGGTCGGACACACGACAAGATGCGTTTCATCAGGATAGGTCTCCACCAGGTGCTGCAGAAAACTGAGTGTTTGAAGGGTCTTCCCCAAACCCATATCATCAGCCAGACACCCTCCCCAGCCCATATCATCCAGCAGACACATCCACTGAAAACCACCCAGCTGATAATCCCGGAGCTGCGCCTTCACCCCGGCCGGCAACGGCCAGCGGCGATCCCTGTCCACTTCCAGCAGCCGCCGCTTCTTCTCCTCCAATTCCTTCCGCAGCTCCTCACCGCCACCTCCCGTCTCCTGCAGTATCGCCCAGTGCACAGCCGGCAACCGCATCCCCCCATCACGCATCTGACCCATCCGCAACAACAGGGAATACTTGTCCAGCCACTCCTTCGGCAATAGCCCGAGACTCCCGTCCGACAGCAGGATATAGTCCTGCCGGCCCAGAATGGCCTTCCGCAGCTCGTTCAGAGGAACCACCAGATCGCCATAGCTCACCCGGATGGTAAGATCGAACCAGTCGATACTGCGGCCGGCGATGATCTCGAACTGCGGCACATTCGTGTTGTATTTGAATTTTCGCAGCTTGCTCATCCCCAATACCGGGATATCCATCTGCTGCATCTGCTGATAGAACCGGAGGAACCAGCTCTTCTCAAGCGCTTCCTTAAAATTCAGGTAGAAATAACCGTTGGTCTGCCCCTCGAATTTCATGTGAAGACTCCTCAGCACCCCCATCAGCTGCTGCTCGACCTCCCTCTTACGCGACACGATCGTTATCTTATCCTCCTCCTCGATCCTGGTCTCCACCTCTTCAGCCTCTTCCAGCTCATGCTCCCCATACAGCCACTTGGGCTTGATCAGCAGGAAATTCTCGTTCAGCTCGCTTACATATACCCGGGCCGAAGGCGCTACATCCACCGCCTCTTTCCGGATCACCGCATCCATATCCACCGGATACCGCTCAGCCAGCGGCCTGACCACCGTTGTAAGGAACCGTGGCAGCCCTTCCTCGCGAACCTCCATCGCCCCCGCCGCCAGTTCATCGAGCACCACACTATCCTCCCGCTTCAACAAAAAATACTCGTTCCCGCTCTTCAGAAAATACGGCACCCGCTGAAATTCCTCCAGCGGGAAAACACCATTATTGATCTCGACCGAACAACGCAGACTGAGATACCCGCCCTTCCTTTCCAGAACCCAGCGCAGCGAAGGTGTCGCCGTGCTGATGGACGCCGGCCGGATATTCGCGCTCATAAAAGGCTCACCGGCCCGCAGATAGAATAGCAGCGGTATCGCCGGCGTTAGCGGCTTGAGCTCCTGCAACGCATCGCTCATCCAACGCCGCAAAAGAAGGTAGTGCCGTTCATCAAGACTCTCGAAAGGTTTGTCCGCATCCCCGATCCAAGCAAATCCCCCTTTTACCAGGCATTCGACAAGAGCCTCATCGGCCAATTTACGAATCACCAAAGCAACCGCCGGGGGCAGACTCGACAGATAAGTTTTATATATGGCGCCCGTCAGCGGGATACGCTGATAGCTGCGTCCGTCCTTCTTTTCCATGACCAGCAACATCTCAACCGACAACCCTCCTTTCTTGTCCTGACCAAAATTTAACAGCAGTCCGATCTTTACCGGCAACTCTTTCTTCCTGGCAGCAGCCCCTCCGGGAGCAGTCGAAGGCGACGTCACAATGATCGTTTTCTTAGGCGTATTGTTCACGTATTATCCAAATGTTAAGGGGGCGTAAATTAGCGATAAAGAATCATTTCTTCGCAGTATCTTTGTACACTCCAAAGCTGACTCCACGATTGCCCGCCACTCCCCGCAAGAACCCCTTTAAAAAATTGATTATGAGCACGCTTACAACCAAGAAATCCAGCATTTCGGCCAGGGTGAGAACGATCATCCACGAGAAGCTCGGCGTAGACGAGTCGGCTATTGTAGACACAGCGTCTTTCTCCACCGACCTGGGACTCGACTCCCTCGATGTCCTCGAAGCATTTATGGAAATGGAAAAAGCTTTTACTATAAAGATCAGCGACGAAGAAGCCGAAAAATTGACCACCGTAGGTGCAGTCATCGACTATATTACCGCAAACACCAGATGAGCGCCGCCACAACTATAGGGAACATCCTCGTTCGCATCTTTAAGGCCATCTTCATCCGCAAAAAAGATTGCTGCAGATAGCCGTATATTTTACCCAACCACCCTTAGCTCACCCCTCCACTCATCTTGCTAAAATTCCGCTAGTCAATATTTTAGCTAAAAAGCAACATTACATTTAATATTTGTACTATACTAGTGGATGATTAACAGGAAAATCTTGTTCATATTACCTCTATTCCTCCTGGTGATAGCCGCTTACAATACCGGCCAATCACCAACCCCTGATATATTGGTCCAAAACCTCGATACCGCCGTCAGCCCCGCCACCGACTTCTTCGCCTACGCCAACGGCGGATGGATCAAGAACAACCATATCCCTCCCGAAGAGAGCAGCTGGGGCATCGGCCAGCTCGTAAGAGAAGACATCTATCAACGCCTCCGCAAGATCAGCGAACGCGCCGAAGCAAACCCCTCGGAGACCGTCGTCTCCCAACAGATCGGCGCCCTCTGGTACTCCGGTATGGACTCCGTCGATACGGACAGACAAGGCCTCGCCCCCCTGAAACAGGACCTCGATTCTATCCAGTCCATCCATAACAGAAAAGACCTGCTCCGCATAACCGCAATGCTTCACAACAAGAACATCGAAGCCCTCTTCAATGACGGCGTGGAACAGGACGCAAAGAACAGCAACCTCATGGCCTTCCAGCTCGGACAAGGCGGCCTCGGCCTCCCCAACCGGGATTACTATTTCAATACCGACCCCAAATCCGTCCGCGTCCGCGAAGCCTACAAAAGATATATCACCCTTACCCTCCACGAACTGGACAGCGTCTTCCACACGAACTCCACCAACTCCGGGGCCGCCATCAACCCGGGAGCCACAGCCGTTCTCAACCTCGAAACCAGCCTGGCCAAAGCCTCCCGCAAATTGGCCGACCTGCGCGACCCCATAAAGAACTACAACAAATACAGCTGGACCAAACTCCAGCAGCTGACCCCCGCCATCTCCTGGGCCGACTGGTTCCGCAACACCGGCATCAAAAAGGTCGACTCCATCATCGTCGGCCAACCGGAGTTTTACACGGCCCTCAATACCCAGCTCAGTCAGACCAGCCTCAACGACTGGAAGAGCTACCTAAAGATCCACCTCCTCCTTTCATCGGCGCCCTTCCTCGACAAAACCACATTTAACAACTATTTCGAATATCGCCGCACCCTGACCGGCGCCGCGATTCCCCGCCCCCGCTGGAAAAGGATCCTCGACGCGGAAGAACGCGCCATGGGCGAGGCCCTCGGCCAGCTCTTCGTCAAAGAATACTTCCCGCCGGCAGCCAGGCAACGCTACACCGACCTCGTCGAAGCCATCCGCGACGCCTACAAACAACGGATAGAAAAGCTCACCTGGATGAGCGACCAGACCAAACAACGCGCGCTCAACAAACTGGCCCACATAACCAAAAAAGTGGGCTACCCCGATAAATGGAAAGACTTCAGCGCCCTCCACATCGACCGCGGCCCCTTCGTCCTCAACATGCAACGCTCCGCCGCATGGTGGCATAACTACGAATTCAGCCGCCTCGGCAAACCCGTCGACCGCACCGAATGGGACATGACGCCCCAGACGTATAACGCCTACTACAATCCCAGCAACAACGAAATAGTCCTCCCCGCCGGCATCTTCGCAGTCCCCGGCAAAAGAGACAGCGAACTTGACGACGCATTCGTCTATGGCTATGCAGCCGCATCGACCATCGGCCACGAGATCACCCACGGCTTTGACGACGAAGGCCGCCAGTTCGACGAACACGGGAACCTCAAAGACTGGTGGCAGCCCGAAGACGAAAAACAATTCCGCCAGCGCGCCGCATATATCATAAAAGAATTCTCCGAATTCAACCCCGTGGATACACTCCACGTCAACGGCGACGCAACACAGGGCGAGAACATCGCCGACCTCGGCGGCCTCCTCCTCGGGCTCGATGCCTTCAAAAAGACCACAGCATATAAGAGTGGCGAAAAAATAGGAGGACTGAATCCCCTCCAACGCTATTTCCTGGGCTATGCCTACAGTTGGATGTATCAGGAGAGAAAAGAAGCCCTCGCCGCGCAGCTAATGACGGACGTACACGCACCATCGAAACAACGCGTCAACGGCCCCGTCGTCAACATACCGGAATTTTATCAAGCTTTTAATGTCAGCAACGGCGACAGGATGTATCGCGCCGACAGTCTTCGTGTTAACATTTGGTAGTCACACAAGGTCACACAACGGAATAGGTAGCCTTCACCGGCTGCCTATTTTAATTTCCCAGTACCGCAAACCTTATCTTTGTCTTTCCAAATTCCGAAAATATGGAGAAAACACCTGTCTCATCCTATATTATCCGGTTCAACGACTGTGACCCGCTCGGCCACCTCAACAACAGCAAATACATCGACTACTTCCTCAACGCCCGCGAAGACCACCTGAAAACACACTACGATATCGACCTCAAGGAATGGGCGCAACGCGGCGACATGTTCGTCGTGAGCCAGCACGAGATCCGATACCTCCGCCCCGTATTCTATAACGACCGCGTCGACATCCAATCGGCGCTCATTGCCTGGGGGGACACCTGGTTGATCGTCGAGATGCTCATGATGGACGAGGCGCAACAACCAAAAGCCATCCTTTGGACAAGATTCACGCGGATCAACGCCCGCACAGGAAAAAGTCAAAGCCATCCCGCCGAATTCATGACCTGGATACACGCAACCCTCATGGAAGGCATAGACATCGAAGCCGGTCTTAAAGGAAGACTCGATCAGCTAAAACAAAAAGACCGCCCCATTCCCTGAGACGGTCCCTAAAAATATTCGACGGGCGCCGGCGCAACCGGTCAACCACTACCAATATACCGTATACAACGTGATCAGCAGGGCGCAGATGATCAGCGCACCCACCGCAAACCCCTTGGACACCCGGAACATGCTCGTGTCCACCACCATCCCCTTGTTCTGAATGCCCCTCCTGTTCTCCACAAAATTGATGACCGCCATCCCGGCAATACAAAACAGGAATACAAATCCCATCCGGTCAAGGAAAGGTATCTCATACTTGCCGCCATTCGCAAAATTCGGCTGATAAAACCCATAGGGCGTCAGCCAGCTCAGGTCAACTCCCCACGACGGCAGAAATTTCAGAACGCAGGACATGACAAATCCTCCGATAGTAGCAAATAACGCCGCATTCGAGGTCGTCCGCTTCCAGAAAAAACCAAGTATGAACATCGCAAAAATCCCCGGAGACACAAATCCGGTATATTCCTGGATATAGTTGAAGCCCTGCTTTCCTTCACCCATCAGCTTCTCCCCGATGACCAGCGACATCAGAATGGCCAGCAGCATACTGACAATAACCGTGATCTTCCCCGTCGTAACCAGGTGTTTCTCGTCGGCATTCCGGTTGATCGCCTTCTTATAGATATCCAGCGTAAAGATGGTAGCGATACTGTTGGCCTTACCCGCCAGCGACGCCACGATCGCAGCCGTCAGCGCCGCAAATGCCAACCCTTTAAAACCATCGGGCAGGAGCGTCATCAGATTTGGATAAGCCTTGTTCACATCCACAACGCCCGAGGAACTGAGCATCTCCGTATGGAACATCCCTTTCTGATAAAGAACATAGGCGCCTATACCAGGCAGCACGACGATCACCGGCATAAGCAGCTTCAGAAAAGCGGCATACAAAATACCGCTGCGCGCCGTCTTCAGGTCGGCCCCCAGCGCCCGCTGCGTGATATACTGGTTACAGCCCCAATAGTTGAGGTTCACGATCCACATCCCACCGATCAGCACCGTTAGTCCCGGCAGACTGACATAGTTCGGCGAATCCTTCTTGAATATCATATGAAAATGATCTGGAGCGTCCTTGGTCAGGATCTTAAAGCCCGCCAACAGCCCATGCTGACCAGACTTCTCGGCTACCAGGTTCAGCGCTATATAAGTTGCTACCAGTCCGCCCAGTATCAGGAAGAACACCTGGATGACGTCGGTATACCCGATGACCTTCATCCCTCCCAGCGTAATAATAATGGAAAAGCCGGCCAGCAAAAAGATACAGAGATTGATATTGAGCCCCGAGATGCCACTCACCGCCAGGGCACCAAGGTAAAGGATGGACATCAGGTTCACCACAATGTACAAAGCCAGCCAGAAGATCGCCATGATCATCGCTACCTTGTCGTTATACCGCTGGCTCAGGAACTGCGGCATCGTATAGATCTTATTCTTCAGATAGACGGGGATAAAAAAGATCGCCACAATGACCAGCGTCGCAGCCGCCATCCACTCATACGTGGAAATGGCCAGACCGAGCAGGAAACCCGAACCGCTCATGCCGATCATCTGCTCCGCGGAGATATTGGAAGCGATCAGCGACGCACCAATGGCCCACCAGGTCAACGCCCCCTCAGCCAGAAAATAATCCTTGGAGTTGGTCTGCACAGCCTTTTTCCGCCTGTATATCCACCAACCGTAAATTGCGACGATTAAAAAATAAATGAAGAAAACGATCTTGTCCAGCGATTGTAACATTTGCATATGGGAGCGATGAAGTTGGGTGAAGTCCTAAAAATAGCGAAAAGTAGCTGACCGCGGCCAGCTACCTCACATATTTGTTAAAAAATTATATAAGCCGGTTAATGACATTCTCGAGATACTCCTGCCTTCCGCTGATCGCCTTCGGCTCGCCGTTAGATATCGCAAGATCCCTCAGCTCCTCCAGGCTGACCTGTCCCTTCTCGAAAGCCGCGCCCTTGCCACCGTCAAAAGAAGCATAGCGCTCCGCACGCACCTTCCGGTAGTCCGATTTGGTAAGCACCGCATCCGCAACCACCAGCGCCCGGGCAAACGTATCCACACCACCGATATGCGCATAGAACAGGTCGGCGTCGTCCGTAGAATTCCTCCGGCGCTTGGCGTCGAAGTTGATACCCCCGCCCTGGAAGCCGCCTCCCTCGAGGATGATCAGCATGGCCTCCGTCAACTCATTGATATTGGTGGGGAACTGGTCTGTGTCCCATCCATTCTGGTAGTCGCCCCGGTTGGCGTCCATCGAACCCAGCAAACCCGCATCCACCGCCACCTGCAGCTCGTGCGTGAATGTATGCCCCGCCAGCGTCGCGTGGTTGACCTCCAGGTTCAACTTGAAATCCTTCAGCAGATCGTACTGCCTCAGGAACCCGATGACCGTAGCCGCGTCATAGTCGTACTGGTGCTTGGTCGGCTCGCAGGGCTTGGGCTCGATAAAAAAAGTCCCCTTAAAACCCTGTTTGCGGGCGTAGTCCTTCGCCGTATGCAAAAACCTCGCAAGATGCTCCTGCTCCCGCTTCATATCCGTATTCAAAAGACTCATATATCCTTCCCGGCCTCCCCAGAAAACATAGTTCTCACCACCCAGGGCGATCGTTGCATCCAGCGCTGCCTTTACCTGCGCACCGGCGTGCGCCAGCACCTGAAAGTCCGGGTTGGTGGCGGCCCCGTTCATATACCTCCTGTTGGAGAAGAGATTGGCAGTACCCCACAATAATTTTACCCCGCTCGCAGCCTGCTTTTCCTTGGCATAGCCGACCAGCGCCTGCAATCGCTTCTCGTTGTCCGCCACATCATTGGTATAGTCTACAACGTCCACGTCATGAAAACAGTAGTAGGGCAGACCCAGCTTGGTGATAAACTCAAAAGCCGCATCCATCTTGTCCTTGGCTCTTGCCACCGGATCAGACTTCTCATTCCAGGGATACAAATGCGTAGGTTCTCCGAACGGATCCGCGCCATTTCCGACAAAAGAATGCCAATAGGCTACCGCGAACCGCAGGTGATCCTTCATTTTCTTTCCCGCAACTACCCTGTTCTCATCATACCAACGATACGCAAGGGGATTGTCAGACCCGGGGCCTTCATATTTTATTTGTCCTATTCCTTTAAAGAATTCCTTCTCTCCACTGATAACTGGCATAGCTGATTATTTATATTTTAAAAAAAATTCCAATTTTTCCTTCCATCTCCTATACAATCCCTCATATTCCGTCGCACGGTGAGGCTCCACCAGCGACAATGGCTTCAACCCCGCAAACGCTTCCTTCGCATTCTTAAAAACACCCACACCCATGCCGGCCCCAAGCGAAGCGCCCACACTCCCATCGCTGTTATACAATTCAACCGGCACACCCGTTGCATTCACAAAAGCCTCCGTAAACACCGGGCTCAGGAACATATTCGCATGCCCCGCCCGGATGATCGTAGGATTCATCCCGTTCTCCCGCATAATATCCAGCCCATAGCGGAAGGAAAATGCGATCCCTTCCTGCCCCGCCCTGTACAGATGCGCCGCTCCGTGCACATTCAGATCGGCATCCAGCACCTGCGCACCAATAATTTTATTATGAAAGATCCGCTCGGCGCCATTCCCGAACGGCAGCACGCTCAATCCCTCACTACCCGGCCGGATAGCCGCCGCCGCCTCATTCAACGTGCGATAATCTCGCCCACCGGTCATATCTTTTATCCACCTGTTCAGAATTCCCGTTCCATTGATGCACAGCAATACCCCCACGCGCTTGGCATCGGGTCGGTAATTGACATGCGCAAATGAATTTACCCTCGACCCCGGATCATAGGTCAGCCGGTCGCTGACCCCGTATATTACACCGGAGGTCCCTGCCGTCGCTGCAACTTCCCCTGGCTCCAGCACGTTCAGCGACAGGGCGTTGTTTGGCTGGTCCCCCGCCTTATAGGTCACAGGTATCCCCGGCCTGAGCCGCAGCGCAGCCGCCACATCGGGCTTCACCTCGCCGTGAGACGAGAACAGCGGCCTTACCTCGGGGATCATCCGCTCGTCAAATCCAAACACCCCAAACACATCCGAAGACAACCGGTCCTCCTTAAAATCCCAGAATATTCCCTCCGAAAGCGCAGAAATATGCGTCGTCGCCTCACCCGTCAATCTCATGGAAATAAAATCACCTGGTAAAAGCACCTTGTCGATCTTTTCGTATATAGAGGGCTCCTGTGCCTTTACCCAGGCCAGCTTCGCAGCAGTAAAATTCCCCGGAGAGTTCAACAGCCGCTCCAGGCTCCGGGCCTCCCCGATGGTCTCAAAAGCCATGTCCCCATAAGGCACCGCCCTGCTGTCACACCAGATGATGCTGTCCCGCAACACCCGCTGCTCCCTGTCCACCAGCACCAGCCCGTGCATCTGATAGGCGATCCCAATAGCACCGATCTCAGATGGATCATAGGCCCCGCTGGCATGCGCCCGCCGTATAGCTTGTTGTACATGCTCCCACCAGGTCTCGGGAGACTGTTCCGCCCAGCCAGGCTGCCGGGCCGTGATCACCGCCTCCGTGTCCGGATACTGCGCAGTAGCCAGTACCTTATGGCTATCCGCATCTGCCACTGCAATCTTTATCGAAGAGGTCCCCAGATCAATACCTAATAATAACATCCGGCAAACAATTTTTTCATAAGCAATATTACTACACTACCTCCGTGTGTTCCCAACCCCCTCCCCACACAGATCCTCTCCTTCCCAGCTCGTCCAAGCCTCTCATCGCGCAGATACTCTCCTTCCCAGCTCGTCCATCCCTCTCACCGCACAGATCCTCTCCTTCCCGGCTCGTCCATCCCTCTCCCCGCGCAGATCCTCTTCTTCCCGGTTCGTCCATCCCTCTCCTCACGCAGATCCTCTTCTTCCCGGCTCCAGACCTGGATCGCCGACCCGGAGTCAGAGCCCTTACCGCGTCCATCCCCACTCCCCGCCCTTCGCAGCGGTAAATATAGCAAACATTAATCAAAATGCAACCGATTGCAGCGAATTCTTTAAATTTTGCCACATTTACGCTCAATTAGATAACTTGCCATCATAATGACAGGAAAAAAAGAAATCACAATTTACGACATCGCAAAAGTGCTAAGTCTATCGCCGGCTACCGTCAGCCGCGGACTCAAAGACCATCCTGCCATCAATATAAAGACCCGCAAACGCATCATGGACGCCGCCAAAGAAATGGGCTACCGCTCCAATTCCTTCGCCAGCAACCTCCGGATGCAAAAGACCCATACCATCGGGATCATCGTACACGAGCTCAAAAGCCAGTTCATCAGCTCAGTGCTCGCAGGCATCGAAAAGGTCACGACCGAAGCCGGTTACGACCTCATCATCGGCCACTCATCCGAAACCTATACCAAGGAAGTAGCCAACGTCCACAACCTCTTTCACAAACGCGTCGACGGACTCATCGCCTCCCTCGCCTTCGATACCGCTGACCTCGACCACTTCGAACCCTTCGTCAAGAAAAATATCCCCGTCGTCTTCTTCGACCGGGTTGAAGAATTTCCATACGGAACGCGAGTGATCATCGACAACGTTAAAGCGGGCTACGAAGCCACAGCCCACCTCGCCGCCCAGGGCTGCCGCCGTATCGCCCATATAACAGCCGACCTGCACCGCAACGTCTACGCCGGCCGTCTAAAAGGCTACAAGCAAGCCCTCGCCGACTACGGTCTCCACTACGACGCATCCCTCCTGATGGTCAACGACCTCAGCGAAATATCCGCGGTCCGCACCGCCCGCCAGTTGATCGGCATGAGCGCGAAGACACGCCCGGACGGCGTCTTTATCACCAATGATTTTTTTGCTGCTGTGTTTCTTCAGACACTAAAAGAAGGTGGTATAAGCATACCGGAAGAGATCGCCATCGTAGGTTTTAATAATGACGCCATATCCAGGATCACCCAGCCCAAGCTCTCCACGATCAGCTACCCCGGCGAAGAAATGGGTGAACAGGCCGCCCGCAGCCTCCTCGAACAACTCAACGGCTCCCCCAGCGCACGCACCACGGATACCATCATCATCCGCAGCGAGCTGATCATCCGCGATTCCTCCATGCACCGAAAGATCTAAACCCGGTCGTCGGACCACCAACCCCGGAAGTCCTCATCCACCATAAGTCTCCGACCATCCGCGCTAAGCCCGTTGCTTCGCCCACTTCTCCAACATGCGCATCAGCTCCCCCAACCTCACCGGCTTGCTGATATAATCGTCCATACCCGCCTGCAAACACTCCTCCCGGTCCCCCTGCATCGCATTAGCCGTCAATGCCACAATGATAGGCTGCTTCTCAAGCTCCCTCCTGATCTTTCTCGTCGCATCCAACCCATCCATCTCCGGCATCTGCACATCCATCAGGATAAGGTCGTATGCACACGAGGCGGCCGCCTCCACAGCCAACGCTCCATTCTCCACCGTATCCGGCCGGTATCCTAAGTTTCCCAGTATCTGCTTCATCAGCTCCTGGTTGATCAGATTATCTTCCGCTATCAGTATCCGCAACGGGAACTCCTCGGCAAACTCCTTCTTCATGACCTCATGCGCCACTACCTCTTCTTTCACCTGCTCCGCTGGCTTCTCCCCCACTCTGGCCTTCATAGTGAACGCAAACTGCGTCCCCTCCCCCAAGGTACTCTTTACGCTGATCGTCCCACCCATCAGCGCCACCAGCTTCTCGCTGATCGCCAGCCCCAGACCGGTACCGCCATACTTCCGCGTGGTCGAAGAATCCACCTGCGAAAAGGGCTTGAACAACGTCTCGATCTTTTCCCCCGGTATCCCGATACCCGTATCCCTGACCTCATAGACGAGCTCCAGCCCCCCGGATCCATCCATCCTCAGCACCCGAACCACAACCGTAACCTCCCCCTCATGCGTGAACTTCACCGCATTGCTCACCAGGTTCATCAGTATCTGCCGCAGACGCAACGCATCCCCGATAATATAATCAGGCACCTTTAGATCGATATGATAACCCAGCCTCAATCCGGATTTGATCGCACGCTCATAAAAAAGCCCCAAAACTTCCTCGATACACTGCCGGAGGTCAAAATTTCGCTGCTCGATCTCCATCTTGCCGCTGTCGATCTTCGAATAGTCGAGGATGTCATTGATCACGCTCAGCAGACTCTCTCCGCAATTGATGATAGTAGCGTTGTATTCCCTCTGCTGCGACGTCAGCGGGGTCTGCGCCAGCAACGACGCCATCCCGATAACGCCATTCATAGGAGTCCTTATCTCATGGCTCATGGTCGCGAGAAACACGCTCTTTGCCTTGCTCGCCTCCTCCGCCTCTTCCCTCGCCCGCTCTGCCTCCTCCCGCGCATTCCGCTCCTCCTGGCTCAGCGTCGTCAACAGCTCGGTCCTTTCTTTGACCTGCCTCTCCAACTCACGGTTCAACTGGTTCATGGTCCGCAGCCGGAGACGGTAAAAGACAAAGACACAGGCCAAAATGACCAGGATCAGCGAAGACCTGAACCACCAGGTCATCCACCACGCCGGCGTGACCACGATCTTTAATGTAAGTATCTTATTCGACCATTCCCCGTCGTTATTCAGTCCCCTTGCCTTAAAAATATAGGTCCCCGGATCGAGGTTCGTATAGGTGACAGAACGCTTTAAGTTGACATAGTTCCACGTCTTGTCAAACCCCTCCAGCATGAACGCATATTTCTTCTTCTCCCGGTCGGTAAAGTTGAGCGTCGCAAAGATAAAAGTGATAACAGAGCTCTTATAAGGCAGTACGATCGACCTGGTCTCCCCGATCGCAGCGCTCAACGGCGAAGCCTGATCTCCATCCCGCCCGATAGGCACCTCCCGGTTGAATATCTGAAAACTCGTCATGACCAGCGGCGGATCAAAAGGATCCGACCGCATATGCCCGGGCGAGATCACGTTGAACCCGTTACCACCCCCGAAATACATCACCCCGTCGCGGCTCCTGCACCAGGCATTCTCCTTGAACTCATTGGCCTGCAGACCAT
>JAFDYE010000194.1 GCA_018267585.1 Bacteroidota bacterium | reverse complement strand
GGCCGAAGATGCCGCCATCAACAGGCCGAAGTCGGTACAGCTCGCGAGAAAAGAAGACTTGCGATAGTTGTCGCCACCGTCAAGTGCAGCCAGCTTTTGCCGGAGGGGATCCGCCAGGATATAGCGGAGTTCGAAGGCGGGGAGTCCGAACCATTCTTCGTAACAGGCGTATAGCGCGCAGACGAAGAACAGGATCAGCGAAGCCTTGAAGAAGCGGTCTATCGCGCGCATATCCGTCATTATCTGCAGACAGCAGTAAAGGAACAACAGCAGGGTGACGGTCCTGCGAAAGAAGAGGAAATAGAGTTCCTTGTTACCGCCATTGGGATTGAAGTATTCCAGTATGGTGTACAGGAAGAAGATCAGGTACATCAGCATGATGGGGCTGTTGCAGTACTTCCAGAAGGATTCCCCTTTGATGCCTTTTTGCACGAGCACGGCCACAAAAGTCACCCAGACCATCACGTCGATCAAGGTCACGAGCGGCAGGTCCTGACCGATCAGGCGCAGCAGCGTGAAAATAAAAAAAGACGACGCAATGCCCACATAAAAGGCGAATTCCGGATAGGCCATCATGAACAGGCCCACCCCGAGGCCGGCCGCGCCCAATACGACAAAAACCGCCGACGGCATCCCTATCTTTACCATTACCACAGCAGCGATCCCCGTCAGCAGCAACAGAATGACCGACAACATCCAGCTGTTCGGTCGGTGCATATTCCTCATGATCTTCGATGTGTTTCTCATGATTTAGCTCCCGCAAATTGCCGGCTAAAGACTGCCGCCTAAAAAAATGTAATCTTTATCGCCAGGGCGATAATGACCGCCGCGATGAAGAAGATGACAAAAAAAGCGTGTACATCCCCGCTCGAAAACCTAGCTTTCCTTTCCCGCCGATTCAACATTGACCTTTGGTTTTAAGATCGCCATCCCATGAAGGAAGAGCTCGCGATACAGCGAGACCATATTCCGGAACACATTTAGAACCCGTACCCCGAACTTCCTGAATAGGATGGTCTGGACAACAATAAAGATAATCAAATAGGTCGTCGCAGTACCCAGGGCAGCCCCGATAACCCCAAAAAAATGGATCCCGGCCCAGTTGGTGCCGATATTGATGCATAGGGCCAGGAACATGACCCTGAAGTTGGTTTTCGGGTCGCCGGTGGCGTCCATGATGGTCCCGAACTGCTTCATAAAAGGCAGGGTAAAACCAAAGAACGCTGTGACCCTCAGGATCGGCGCCGCGTCGATGAACTTGCCGCCAGCCAGGATATGGAGAAAAAGGGATGGAAAGAGCAACACGACGAGCAGCGCGGGCAGCGAAAAGACCAGCGTCGCGCCGACCGTCCGTTCGTACATATGCCTGACCGCCGACTTGTCCGAAGCGCTGAATTTGGCTGCTTTGGGGAACAGCACGTCGCCGAACACCTGCGAAGGCATATCCACGAAATTCCCTATCCGTAGACAGGCATTGTAGGAACCCGATATGGCCGGATCAATAAAATGGGAGGTCATGAAATTATCGGTGCTCCTGAAGAGAAGCGAACAGAAATTGTTTCCAAAAACGTACCGGCCGAATCGCCACAACTGGCCGATCCAGGGCTTGTAGCCCCGGAAGTCCCAGCGGGTATAGCGCCAGGCATACCGCGTCCCCACGGCGGCACCCGCCAGCACCGAGAGCATATAGTAGAAGGAAAGCAGCCCGGGAGTAATGGACCTTCCCAGCACGAAATAAATGGCTATCGCCAGCAACAGGATACCCTGCCGGATGCAGTACATATAGCAAACGCCACGGAAATCCATTTTGGCGTTCAACAACATCTCCCACTGCGAAAAGATGGCCGTCAGCATCAGCGTCAGCGCGTACCACTGCAGCATGGCCGCCAGGTCGGGCGCTTTCAGCCAGTACGCCGCAGGGATAGCCGCAACCAGAAAGACGACCGCCAGGACCGTACTGATCGAGAAACTAAGTACCAGCGCCGCCGACTGCAGCCGCCCGTGCCCGGATTCATCCGTCTGGTGCATATACCGGATAAAAGCATTCTTGATCAGCGCCGTCCTCGCTGTCTCCGTGATGCTGGATATGGTCAGGAACAACCCCCAGATGCCGTAGCCGGTCTTGCTGAGGTTGCGGGTCAGCAGCATGAAGGATACAATGCCCATGCCAAGCACCGAGAATTTCTGGATGGCCGTATACTTGCCCGAATTGATCCAATAGGCGTATTTCTTGAAAATACTCATGCGGCCGGTTTATTTTTTAATGAGAACAGCTTGCCGAACCCATAACG
>JAFDYE010000193.1 GCA_018267585.1 Bacteroidota bacterium | reverse complement strand
GGCGCTGTTCTTATCGAAATAAAGGAAGTGTAGTTGAGGTCGGAAGGCCGGTCCCAGTCCCGCACGATGCCCGCTACCGTTAGTGTCAGACTGTCGTCATAGATCACCTTGCGGCCCAATACCTCGTCGACGTTGTCGGTCCCAAAATATTTCCGGGCCACAGACGCGGCAAGCACCAGGCATCCCGGCCGGGTCAGTACAGAAGGGGTGCCTGCCAGCCAATGATGGGGGAAGAGTTGGAAGAAATCCGGCCCTGTGAGAATGGTCGATAGTGCATTGCTGCCTTCCTGCCGGTTATCGAAGACCCGGGTGACCCGGCCATCATAGGATGGAACCGATATGGTCGAGCCATATACGTGGAAGATCGCGCCGGATCCGAACCCGGCGATCATATGTTCGATCCCTGCCACCTGCCTGAACGGACTATTGAGAAAGATCAGATTGCCGTCTTTGTCACGGACATCGCCTACGATGCGATAGATGCGGTCTGCGCCCGGATGAAAATTGTCGAAGCTCAGCTGGTGGCGGCCGATCAGGTAGATCATGATACAGACGCACATGCCTATGGCCAGTCCAAGAACGTGGATAAGCGAATACCACCGTTGCAGCAGGATGTTGCGCCAGGCGATCTTTATCGAGATGGGATTCACTGACATAAAATAACCACCTTGCATGAACGATGCCGGATTGTCATTTAATTGAACATCAATCCATTTGATCGGTACGTGTTGTCCATTCTGTCCGGTTTCGCTACATCGGTTGTGCGCAAACAGGTATCTGTCGGTGTAGAATCGAATTTGTCAGTGTTTCCTGCGACGAGCAGCTCCCCGACGGGAAGAGCGCGATGGTGCGGCGACATATGGATGGAAGGCTGCAGTGGCATGCTTCGGATCTGGCGATCCTCAGGGCGGCCAACAAGACCTATTTCTCCGACGGGGCAAGCACCACAGCAGCCTCCGTAGTCAATAGCCGGAAGGTGAAACTTTCCTGCAGATAGAGCCTGACGCTGGATTCGGAGTGACTGAGGTAACCTATCGAGATGTCCTGACCAAGGTCCAACTCGAAATCGCCTCCTCGGGTGGTCAGCACGAAGCCGCCTCTTATCGCCGGCGCCCAGATAATATCCCCATCGATCAGCCGGTGGATATGCTGCAGGACCGGGTAGCCCTCATCGCTGCCGCCGCTGACGGCCGTATACGGATCGGAGCCAAGCACCAGCGTATACGGGCCATTCACTCCCGCGAGCCTCAACTGGCTAACGGCCTGTGCAACGATATCCGGATAGCCCCGGACGCTGGAAGGAAGCGTCAATACCGGGTTGCTGCTGCCCTGCCTGATACCCTGGATCCCGGCCGCCTCATATCCCTCGAAGACCGAATTGTCTTCAGCAAAGGCGATCCTGCGCGCCGCTTCCTTCACCGCCGACCAGTCCGAATCCGTCGCGCCGCGTTCGACATCGTCGATCGCCTGCCGCGTGAGCTCGAACGGAACCCGAAGCTCCACCAAAGCCTTTACCTCACGCTGGACGGCCTGGATCCCATCCCCGGGCGCGGGAATTCCCTTTGTGTGCCCCGTACCCACGGCCGGGAAGTCAAATCCCTTTGGACCCGACACGTCCACTACGCGCCGGGCTGATAAGTGGCGCTTGAGCGTGCGCGTTGCTTCCTCTTCTATTTCCGCCCATGCCGCTTCAGAGACCGGGGCCAGCTCCCGATAAAGATTATTCATATCCTGCTTCTTTTTTTAATGATCCGATCAATAGTGACCCGCTCCCCGACGAAGGCCGCGATCCGGCTTCCCGAGCGCCCCCGCCTGCGTCAGGGGCAGAGAGTACAGACTCCGGAGCCGGTGTCCCCGACGCAACATTCTTCAAAAAGGACGACGAAGGGACGAAGAACAGGGTCCCTGTCTTTGGTGTGCTGAAATCCAGCAGCCTGTCGTAATTCCCTCTCGGGGAACCGATAAACATATTATCCAGCATCTTTTTTACAGTGCTGAACGTACTCGCATAAGCGATGAAATAGGTGCCCATCTCATTGGTCGACATATTCCCAAAAGGAAGATTATCCCGGATGATCTTGAGGTCGTCACCGACATTGGTCAATGCAATATGAGAATTGGAAGGCTTCAGGTCGTCCGGCATTTCCACGTCGTTGTCTCTGGATCTTCCGAATACCTTTTCCTGGTCTTCGAGAGACAGCGCTTTGAATGCCTTCAGGTCATGAACATATTTTTGAACAAAAAGATAACTTCCCCCCTTATAGGCAGGGTCGTTATCCCCGACCAATCCAAAATAGGCGCGTTTGTCGCCTTTGGGGTTTTCGGTGCCGTCGACAAAGCCCAAAATGGACCGCCCGTCCCAGTAGCGAAAGCCATGAACCTCTTCGACGCTGACCGCCACCGGGTCGAGTATCTGAGACAGGGTCGCCGCCATATCGTAACAGATGCTGCTGGAGCTGCCCTTGATATGAAAATGAAGATCTCCCCTGGTAGACACCGCCGTGTGCTTGTCTCCGATGATAGGCGCAAAATTCTCCAGCTCTTTTGGCAGCGGAGCGGGAAGGCCAAGCCGTCGCCACGCATCGTATCCAATCCCCATCACACAAGTCGCGCCGGAGTCGGGAAACCGCGTATCGCCCGAATTATTAAGATTGATAACCAAAGCGCAGATCCTTTGAAAGACGGCTTCGACATTCTGCTCCTTCTTAAAATTCCATACCAGGAAGATAGTATTGTCACCACGATAATCCAGTACGTTTTGCGGCTCCGGGCTCATATTTTTTTGGCTATGTATGAATCGACATACTGGTGACAAATTTATGCTTTGTTTTTTAAATAGCTGATCTTATATGGCGTAAATATGTGCTATGGTGGTCTTCGAAAAAACCTTAAAATCGACAAGCTTAAGATAAAAGGGGCAAAGCAAGACCATTGAAGACCAGAAAGCCGGCACCCAACAGTACCGGACGGGTGATCAGATGGAATTCGTCGACAAGCCCCGTGGCTGCGGGTTTTGCGGGAGGTTAATGCGACAATTCTGGGGGGATCACGCCTGCAATGTCCACTGGCCTTCGGATATCACCTCGATGACGCCGTCGATCACTTTGATGGCTGTCTGGTCGTCGATGAGATAGGAAGGCATGGGTAGCGTAGCGGCCAGCTTTTCGAGATTGGCCAGGGAATTGTCGGGAAACATCTCGTGGTCCAGGTGCGGGTGCAGCGAGATATCGACCAACCCCAGCGACTTATCGCCGTCGGGCGGTAGGATATGATTGCCATAGGTGGTTCCATAGCGAGTCATTACCATGCTGCCGGCGCTGAGGCCGACGTAAACTATTTTGTGCAGCAGAGAAGGCAGGAGTTCTGCAAGACCGGATCGTTGCATCCACCAGGTAAGGTACTGGCAGTCGCCGCCTCCTACCAGGAGGGCGTCGGTCTCCCGCAGCACGGGGACCCAAAGCTCCTGCTTGATGCTGGGCAGCGCGGTGAGCTCCAGCAATCCGATCGACTTCCAGCCCATATCGCAAAAGGGATCACCCAGCGATCCGCAGATCACCCTGCGTACGATGTCGCCACCGCGGGGAATGCCGTATATCGCGGTGGGAACGAAAAGAGCGGTCGATTCCGAGACCGGTTTGCCCAGGAGCCGGACCAGCGCATTCAGGATGCTTTTGTTGCTGATGCCTGCTGAGGTAAGAAGAAGCTTCATTGTTGGTTTTTCAATGGTGCATTGCGGGGGCGTCTGTCCTGAAGTAGGCGCTATAGGCCGCCAGGCGTTGCAAAAGGCTTTTCCCGTCGGCCATGATCTTTTCGGTAGTCGCGGCATCGGCGGGCATGATGAGATATCCTTCAGGACCCTTTCGTTCACCTAAAACGCTATTGCCGGAATTTACCAGCCAGGGACCCCTGGGGGAATCCGGATCGGTCCCGACATCGGAATCCGTAATATAGGGAGCGTAAAACATATAATGGGGCATGTTCATCGTCATTACATTGTTATCACCCGGTTTGCCGGTATATACCCGCATGACGGGAGCGAGCATGTACGAGATCCCGCCGGTCGAAGGGGCATTGTATATTCCTTTACGGATCCTGTCAACTATTGTGTCCTTTACCTGGGCCGGCGTGAACTTTCCGGTCGCACGCATGGCTGCCGCGTCCCTGTACATGGGAAATAGTTGTCTTGCACCTTCGGGATCGTAGGCGATGGGGGCAAAGACGTCCTTCCGGTATTCGGCCCACTCCCAATTTGTTCGGGCGATAAAACAGATAAATCCGTTGGTCCCTTTGCGACCAATATAGTAGCCTTTTGCCGGATCGAGCAAATAGACGGTAGCGGCGGACCGCAGCTGTGGCGGCAGCGCCTTTAATGCCAGTTCTGTCTCGAGGTCTGCCGGCATCCCGTCCAATTCCGCGCCGGCAACTTTTTGAGCCGAGGTTCGGACCGACAGGAAGATCCCGCAGGCGAAGAGCCACAGGACGAACCGTAGATTATTCATAACGGGTTTTTTGGTCTGGTCAATGTACGCTTAATACTCCGCTGCCGTGAGGGGTGATTGCGACATTTACAGGGTGATTTGTGCCATATCCGCAGTACGGAGTGGGAGCTACCGATCATTCGGGTCGGTTGATAAATATTTTTAATGTGTTTTGCGATTTTTAAGTTAATTTGCTGTCATGGGTCTGACTGAAGGCGAGCTGCTGAAAGCCACGCAGGAGGCGACGGATAAGTACCTCACTCTTTTTAACAATATGGACCAGGGGTTCTGTATAACCGGGTTAATAAATGTAGTGGGCCGGAGGATGAAAGATCTGCAGCCGGCGCATGAAGAAGACTGGTTCCGGATCTATGGAGAAGTGGTCAGGACCGGAAAGAGTATCCATTTTGAGAAGGAGGCTACGCATATTGCGGGCTGACCGGGGCAACGTTTGGGTGGTTTGTTCCGTTAGTATTTTCTACTTTTAGAGGCGATTGCCAAACTTCTACTTATGACCTGGCCGGGAAAGCATTCTTGTTTACTGGTTCTTGCCGCGATTGCCTGGCTCTCCGCAGCGGGGCAGGCTCAGTCCTGCCCGGTCAACATCAATTTTTCCAACGGCAACCTGGGCCATTGGAAGGCTTATACCGGCAACAACAAAGACGGCAACGGACCCGGGGCGATCAGACTGACATATGACTACAGCAATGCGTCGTCCGGCCCAAGCGCTCTTCCCGAATACAATCTGCCAAATGTCGACGGCGTTAGTATTATTACCACCCGAAGTACCGACCCTTTTGGCGATTTCCTCACGATCCCGACCATCAATGGATATGCTTATCATTACGCCATCCTGTTGGGCTCTACATCCGTCGCCCAACGACAGATGGACGATCAGAACGGCCAGCCGACTACCCCGGCTAACGGTCCGCAGGGCGGGTATGTCCGGGGGATCAGCTACCTGATAGACGTCCCGTCAGGGCCGCCTGCGCTGCCTTATACGATCACCTATGCTTATGCCATGGTGCTGGAGAACGGCACACATTCCTCAGAGAACCAGCCGATGGCCCGGGCGATCATAAGCACTCCTGCGGGTGTGATCGACTGCGCGTCGCCGATCTATTTTCTTCCAACCAATGGCGGATTGGACTCTGCAACGGCCCGGGCCAATGGATTTACCCCAAGCCCGGTACCTTCCCCGAATGAAGCCCGGAACCCGCAGAATGCCGGACAGCACCTGCAGGACGTCTGGACAAAGGGCTGGACAGAGGTGACCTTTGACCTGTCGCCCCATCGCGGCCAGCAGGTGCTGTTGACCTTTGAGGCGGACAATTGCGTACCCGGCGGACATTTTGCCTATGCCTATTTCGCTCTGAGGGATATATGTGCGGGCCTGAAGATCAGCGGAGATACGATCGCCTGCAAGAATGCGACCGCGACCTATTCCGTCCCTTCGCTGGCGAACGCGTCGTATGACTGGTCGACCCCTGCGGGTTGGGCCATCGGGTCGGGCGCCGCCAGTAGTACCATTAAGGTCACCGTCGGCCCGCAGCCGGGATGGATCGTCGCCAGGGAGCAGAACAGCTGCGCAAGCCTTAGCGATAGCCTGTTCGTCCGGCTGTACAGCGGGGCTCTCCCGAATGCGGTTATTGATCCCCGTGACACTATTGTCTGTTACGGCGAGGCTGTTCCCCTGCGCGCGCTTGTTATCGCCGGCACCGATTACTCCTGGTCAGGCGGCGGTACATTTTCCGGGAACAGCAAGGGCAGCATACCGGCGGTGCCGACCGCCATTGGCGTCATCGCCGTTCCGCAACAAACGGCGCAGTATATTCTGAATATCCGGAACGAAGGCTGCCCCGTACCCGTTGCGGACAGTTTTACGGTGACGATCGTACCTCCTGTGCACGTAAATGCCGGCAATGACACGCTGGTTGTGATCGATCAGCCGCTGCACTTTCAGGCAATAAGCAGCGATCCGTATAAAAGCCTGTACCAGTGGTCGCCGGCCACCAACCTGGACAATCCGGATAAAGCAGATCCGGTTGGCGTATATGGCGCAGAATTCAGCAGTATCGTCTATCAGGTGACCGCAACCGATAGTATAGGCTGCTATGGTTCCGGCAGCGTGAAGGTGACGATAGCGAGAACGCTGCCTGACATTTTTGTGCCCTCCGCCTTTACTCCGGGAAAGGGCAGCAACAGCCTGTTCAGGCCCGTTTGCATGGGCATCGCCTCGCTGGATTATTTCCGCGTATACAACCGCTGGGGGCAGCTTGTATACAGCACCTCGAGGCCGGGGCAGGGATGGGATGGCAGGATACAGGGGGTACTGCAGGAAACCAATTCTTACCTGTGGGCGGTAAGGGGGACCGATTACACCGGGAGGGTGATCCTGAAAAAGGGCACGGCGGTTTTGATCCGATAAAGATCCCCCGCCCCTGACACTGATCCGGCTAATCTCAGTTTCGTTTGCAGCGGGCGGGGGAAAGGGGGGCACGACCTCCCTGTACAGGTCGATCCCCCCGGGGTAAAAGGAAGGCTTGGGCCGGTCAACGACAGTCGTATACGAAATGGACAGTGCTGACCGCATTGGTCTGCGCGTCAGTGCTGACGGCATCTGTAATATTTCCTTTATCGTCCAAGGTATAGGTGTAATTCTGGCTGACACTCGACTGGTAGCTTTTGCAGAGATGGGCGCTTTTCCAAATGACGACGCCGTACTGTATCCACTGCTGCATAGCCAGAAAATCGTTGTATTTGGACGGCTTATCGGTAAAATAGGTATAGCTGAACGGCGAGCCCGCGCTGACGCCACCGGTGATATCACCGTTAGAATATTGATAAGTGGAAGTGCTCAGGATTGCCCCGTTGTAGCTGCTTGTGGACTGGGTCAGCTCTTCCTGGCTGTTTCGGGTATAAGTGAACAACGAATGGTTGCCGCTCTGCCAGACCGAAATGGAGGATACGTTGCCGGCCGCGTCCAGGAAAATAGAGTCGATCGTCCGGGCGGCGACTCCGCTGAAGGTCGTCGTGGACACTATAAAGCCATTTCCGTAGACAAGGGTGTCGGTGTAAGGTTTACTGCTGCTGCTGGTGACCTTTACGCAGTTGAGCCGGCCTTGCTGGTCGTAGTTGAAGCTGTAGCTGGTGATCAGCCCGCCGTTGTTGGCCGTCGCCGAAAGCAGTGTACAGGGAGTAGGGGTTGAGTTGCCCGTTGAGCCGCTGCTTTTGTGGCAGCCGGGGAAGAGGAGGCAGGCCAACCCGCCGGCGAGCAGTAAGAATAAATATTTCATGGTTTATGCTGTTTAGTGGTCCGCGAAATTAGCCGGTCTGCCGGCAAGGCACAATGGTGACTGGACAGGTGGAGATCGACATTTCGTAACTGGCGGTCCCGGGCCGGTGGTCGGCTGATGCTGCTCGCCGGGAGAGATAGCCGCCAGTTGCGGTGCGAAAGCCGCCGGCTATACAGTCAGCCCGGCAAATGACTCGCGCGATGAGGAGTTTGTCCCCGCTTTTTCTTACTTTTCCGTTGACACAAACCCCTCAACTATCACTCATGAGAAATCGCTTCGCTCTTGTTATTCTGGCTATCCTGCTTGCGTGCAGGGTCGGGGCGGAGTCTTTTCCGGGTCTTCAGTTCAGACATATTACAACGGCGAATGGGC
>JAFDYE010000192.1 GCA_018267585.1 Bacteroidota bacterium | reverse complement strand
TATGTCCGAATTCTGGTAATAGTGCGCCAGGATGATCGCGTTCTTTTCCTTCTTCAGCTTTTCAATCTCCAGGAAGAGATCGAGCTCGGGCGAAACCGCTATATCCAAAAACCCCTTGCCGGTCAAATCTCTTTTCGCTGTTTCTATGTTAATATCTGCCATAGTATTTAATAATAAATATTTTATAAAAATAATCTACTACTATTATCTCGGTGGATTCGTGGATAACAATTTCGTAACACCGCTTGAAATTAGAAAATTACCTGGTTATTCACCGTAATCCACAATTACTTAACAACCGGATATCCTGTTTGGATGTATGTTTTATCCGCTTTTCCACTGCTGTGGATGAAAAGGGCGTCCGGAAAACTATTTTGCCCGTCATATGTCAGCAGCGGTGGAATAACCCGTGAATTTTACACCGCCCGAACCTCACAATACGATCCAACGAAAGTTCTTTTCCATCTATCCCCGAAAATCAGGCCCCTAAAAACCGGCTTTTCCACCGGATTACAAAGTTATTCATAAGTCGCTGTTGATTATGGTTTCACGGGGTTGTTTCACAAATAGGGATCTTTGCCGGCAACGGCCCCTTTGACCGGGTTGCCTGCGTTAAAACGCTGAACAGAAGCCCTTTTAACACCCTTTTCCACATTTTGTTCATAATAGCATTTCCCCTATCTTCGCCATCCATTTTATCCGAAAATACCATAATATTAAACAAACCGGATAGGGTGTAGAATTAGTCTATGTCAATCATTCAGCAAATACGGGAGAGAGCGGCCTGGTTAGTTTTTGGTGTGATAGCCTTGAGTCTGATCGGCTTCATCTTCATGGATGCCCGTACCACACGTCTCTTCAGCGGCAACAAGTCATCGGCCGTCGGTTCCGTTAACGGAAAGTCTATCGAGTACAACGATTTCCAGCGCCAGATCACCACGGCCGAGGAGCAGGCAAAGATGCGGGGATATCCGATGAACGAAGCTATCCAGCAGAATATAAAGGAGACCGTATGGAGACAGATGGTTGAAGACGCCCTCCTCGGTGACGACTATGCGGCGCTGGGCCTCGACGTCAGCGACAAGGAAGTGAACGATATGCTCGTCGGTACCAACGCGATTCCCGATGTCAAAAGAGCATTCACGGATCCCAAGACCGGAATATTCGATGCGCAGGCTGCTGCCGCCCAGATCAACCAGCTCAGGAACCTGTATAAGGCCGGCCCCAAAAAGAACGCCGACAATTCCCGCTACGAAGCGGCCCGCAGCTTTTTCGAAGAGTCTGTTCCTCAGATCATCAAGATGCGGCTCCGCGAAAAATACCTGGCCCTGATGGCAAACAGCGCTTACGTCCCCAAATGGATGATCGAAAAGCTGAATGCCGACAACAGCCAGATGGCTAAGCTGTCTTATGTGAACACCCCTTATTTTACGGTCTCTGACAGCTCCGTTAAAGTATCGGACGCCGAGATCCAGGAATATATCAATAAGCACCAAAGCCAGTTCAAACAGGAAGAGAGCCGCAGCATCGCCTATGTCACCTTTGACGCATCCGCAAGCGCAAAAGACTCCGCCCGTATGAAGGACGAACTCGGGAAACTTGCCGACCAGTTCGCAAAAGCGGACGATCCCCAGGCTTTCCTCAACCGCGTCGGTAGCCAGCAGCCCTATTTTGACGGCTATATCGGGAAGTCGAGGATCCAGGTTCCCAATAAAGATTCCATTTTCGCCCTGCAGAAGGGACAGGTATACGGTCCCTACCTGGACGCAGGCAGCTATACCGTCGCTAAATTGATCGACATAAAGACACTGCCCGACTCCGTTCGCGCCCGGCACATCCTGGTCGCGACGACCAATCCCCAGACAGGCCAGCCGATCATGGACGACAGCACCGCAAAAAAGAAGATCGACAGCATCAAAAGCCTGCTCGCAAAAGGCGAGAGCTTTGACAGCGTCGCCGCTAAGATGTCCGACGACCCCGGATCGAAAGAAAAAGGCGGCGACCTCGGCTACTTCACCGCCGATCGCATGGTCAAAGAATTCGCTGACTTCTGCTTCAACGGAAAAAAAGGTGAGACAGGCGTCGTCAAAAGCCAGTTCGGATACCATTATATAGAGATACTCGACCAGAAGAATTTCGAGCCAGCCTACAAGATAGCCTATCTGAGCAGGAAGATCGAGCCCAGCCCGGAAACAGACCAGGCAGCCTCGGGCCTTGCCAACCAGTTCGCCGCAGAGAGCCGCGACGCGAAAGCCTTTGACCAGAACGTGGACAAGAACCACCTGCAAAAACTGCTGGCCCCGGATATCCCCCCCGCAGAATTCTCCATCCCCGGCCTCGGCACAAAGAGAGAGCTGGTTAAATGGATATACTCCGCAAACCTGGGTGAAGTCTCCGAACCTTATCCCGTCGACGACAAATACGTAGTTGCGCTCGTAACCGAGATCAATAAAGAAGGCACCATGTCGCCGGCCAAAGCCCGGAATGCGATCGAACCGATACTTCGCAACCAGAAGAAGGCCGAACAGATCATCAGGAAGCTGGGAAGCCCCGCGTCCCTGGATGCCGTAGCAAGCGCGTCCGGCCAGCAGGTCCAGACGGCCGACAGCGTCAAGTTCAGCTCTCCCTATCTGCCCAACGGAACAGGACAGGAACCCAAGGTCGTTGGCTCCGCCTTTAACAAACAACTCACCGGCAAACCGGTCTCTCCCGCCATCAGCGGAACCACCGGAGTATTCTTCGTCCGGGTAGACAACGTCAGCGCGTTGTCCAACCCCGAAGCCGATATCCAGCAGCAGCGCTTTATGCAGGAGCAACAACAACGCTACGGGGTACAGAACAGACTGATCGACGATCTCCGCAAGATCGCGACGATCAAGGACGACAGAGGCAAATTTTATTAAAATTCTTACGAATAGGACCCGGGATACCGCAACCAGCGGTGTCCCCAACTGCCACCGCGTTTAAAATCATAGTGTAACGAAGCCGCCCCTATTTTTCGCAGCCGGGGCGGCTTAGTTTTTTGTTATATCTTTGCATCGTGAGCGAAGAGATCATCAATAAAGTGGCGCAAAGCGGGTTACTCAACCTGGACCTCGAAGACTACTATCCCCGGGAAGAGATCGTCGTGTTCGACTTGAAGCCTTATTTATTTATGGAGATGATCCTCAAAGAAAAGGATTTCCGCGCCGCGCTGCAGTCCGTCGACTGGCCGGCCTACCAGGACAGGATCCTCGCCGTCACCTGCACCGCGGACGCTATCATTCCCGCCTGGGCCTATATGCTGGTAGCCGTCGCCGCACAGCCATTCGCAAAAGACATCGTGTTCGGGGACAGACAGACGGCCCTGCAGCAGACCCTGCTCACCAATCTTCGTTCGATCGATATCGACCAATTTACCGATAAAAGAGTCATAGTGAAAGGATGCGGAGATCTTTCTGTCGGGGGCTTTGCCTACATGGAAATAGCCCGGCTCCTGCGTCCCGTGGTGAAGAGTATTTTATATGGCGAGGCATGCAGTAATGTCCCCGTATATAAAAAGAAATAACGCCTGCTTCGCCGGCCGGACTATCAACGGCCATTAAACTGATAATACTATGGACGTCGAAATCCTGGCCAGAGTACAGTTCGCTTTCACTATTGGTTTCCACTACATCTATCCACCCCTCAGCATCGGCCTGGGACTCATGCTCGTCATTCTCGAAGGTTTATACCTCCGGACTGGCAACCGCATCTACGAGATGGCGGTCCGCTTCTGGATCCGCATCTTCGCCCTCATCTTCGGCATAGGCGTCGCCACAGGCATCATCATGGAATTCGAGTTCGGAACTAACTGGGCTACCTATTCGAAATATGTCGGAGACATCTTCGGAAGCGCCCTGGCGGCGGAGGGTATCTTCGCTTTCGCCCTGGAATCCGGATTTCTCGGGATACTCATCTTCGGCTGGAACCGCGTCGGACCCCGGGTACATTTCTTCTCGACCATCATGGTCTTCTTCGGTTCTCTTTTCTCCGCGGTATGGATCGTAGTGGCAAACTCCTGGCAACAGACGCCGGCCGGATTTCATATCGTGGGCGAAGGACTCAACGCCCGGGCCGAGATTACCGACTTCTGGGCGATGGTCTTCAATCCCTCCAGCGTCGACCGGATGCTCCACGTCTGGGTGGGCGCCATTCTCGCCGGCGCATTCATGGTCCTGAGCGTGAACGCCTGGTACATCCTACACAAAAAACACCAGGAGATCGCCCGGCCAACATTCAGGATCGCTCTCATAGTAGCGACAATATTCTCGCTGCTGCAGCTCTTTATCGGCCACCGCAGCGCCGACGGCGTATCGCGATACCAGCCCGCGAAGCTGGCCGCTATGGAAGGGCATTTCGACAGCTCGGCCAGCGCCGACATGTTCATCTTCGGCTATGTCGACAAGAAAAAGGAGACAACCAGCGGGCTAAAAATACCCGGCGGGCTTTCCTTCCTGGTGCACGGCGATTTCAAAGCACCCCTCCCGGGGCTCCGGTCGTACAAGCCGGAAGACCGGCCGTCCCAGGTCAACTCGGTCTTTCAATTCTATCACCTGATGGTCGCCGCCGGCGTGGCGATGATCGGCCTGTCGCTGCTGGGGTGCTGGCTCTGGTGGAAGAAGCGGCTGTTCGAATACCGGTGGCTGCTGTGGGTCTATGCGCTAAGCGTCCTTTTGCCGCAGCTGGCGAACCAGGCGGGGTGGTTTACCGCCGAGATGGGCCGCCAGCCCTGGGTGGTATATGGACTGCTGCGGACCTCGGACGCGCTGTCGAGAGCCGTCACGGCCAACCAGATCGTCTTTTCGCTGATCCTCTTTACCATTGTATATATCGTACTGTTTGCCCTCTTCCTGTTCCTGCTCAACCGGAAGATCCAGCACGGCCCGGTAGACTATGGAACAAAAGAGGATATTGAATCAGGAGCCCGCCGGGACAACCCGCTGCTGGAGCATGAAAAGATTTAACAATGGATACATTTCTCGGACTGGACTATGCCACCTGGTGGTTTCTCGTTTTTGGCGCGGTGATCAGCGGCTACGCCATCCTCGACGGTTTTGATCTCGGGGCTGGCTCACTCCATCTCTTTCTGAAGAAAGAACAAAGCCGCCGCATCGCCATGAATGCCATCGGACCCATCTGGGACGGCAACGAAGTATGGCTGGTCATCGGCGGAGGCGCCCTTTTCGCAGGATTCCCCATCGCCTATGCCGCCATCTTCTCCGCCTTCTATGTTCCCTTCATGATCTTTCTTGTAGGGCTGATCTTCCGCGCGGTCAGCATCGAATTTCGTAGCAAGGAGCCATGGGCCTGGTGGCGGAGATCCTGGGATATCGTCTATTGCGTTGCCTCGATCATCATCTCGCTCTCTCTCGGGCTCATGCTCGGCAATGTCGTGGAAGGGCTACCGCTCGACGACCACCAGGAGTTCGCGGGTAGCTGGCTTTCGTTCTTCAACCCCTTCGCTATTCTCGTCGCCATCACCACGCTCGCGCTTTTTATGATGCACGGGGCCATCTTTCTAACGATGAAGACCGAGAACAGACTATTTGTCAAACTGCACGTCCTGGCCAACAACTTTATCATCTTCTTTGTCGTCAGCTTTGTGATCACCACCCTCTACACCCTGTTGTATATCCCTCATCTGAGCGATTTTTTCAAAGCCCACCCGATGTATTTTATGATCCCGCTGCTCATGACCCTGTCCATCGCCAATATCCCCAGACAGGTAAAACTAGGCAAATACCGGTATGCCTTTATCAGCTCGGCGGTCACCATCGCGCTGCTTCTCATCATGGTCGCGCTGGAGGTATTTCCGTATCTGTTGTACTCGCCGCTGAAGCCGGAGAACAGCATTACCATTTACAGCGCAGCGTCGTCGGCCCGCACGATGCATATCCTGCTGATCATGGCGCTGGTAGGCACGCCCCTGGTCGGACTTTATACCTCATTCGTCTTTTGGACCTTTAAAGGAAAAGTGAAGCTGGATGAGATGAGCTATTAGAGCAGCGTCCCCCTCATTACGATGTAAGCGACCGTAAAATAGATGATCAGTCCCGTCACGTCCACCAGCGTCGCCACAAAGGGAGCGGATGACGCAGCAGGGTCCGCACCTAATTTTTTGAGGACCAGCGGCAGCATGCTGCCCGACAGCGTTCCCCACATCACGACGCCGATCAGCGCAAAGAAGACGGTAGATGCGATGGACAGATAGTGGGGACCGTAGTCATAGAAATGAAACTCCTGCCAGAAGAAGACACGGAGAAAGCCTACGACACCCAGGATCGTCCCCAGCACCAGTCCCGAAAGCACTTCCCGGCGCACCACCCGCCACCAGTCGCGGAAGCTGATCTCTCCAAGCGCCATCGCCCGGATAATGATGGAAGAGGCCTGGCTCCCCGAGTTGCCTCCGCTGGAAATGATCAACGGGATGAAGAGAGCGAGGACTACGGCCTTGCTGATCTCCCCTTCGAAATGACCCATCGCGGTCGCTGTCAGCATCTCGCCCAGAAAGAGGATGATCAGCCAGCCCGCGCGTTTCTTGATCAGGCTGCCGAAAGAGATGGTGGTATAAGGTTCGTCCAGCGCCTCGGAACCCCCGATCTTCTGTATTTCCCGTGTGCCTTCCGAT
>JAFDYE010000191.1 GCA_018267585.1 Bacteroidota bacterium | reverse complement strand
ACTGCTGACCGAGGGCATCGGACAGCTGCACGCCGGCGCCATCGGCAAGATCTATATGGTGAAGACCTGGTACACAAATAGCCGTAAATCCATTGGTGTGGGCAAGCAGACGGCCGTAATGCCGGGACTCGACTATGATCTCTGGCAGGGCCCCGCCCCGCGCAAGCCCTACCAGGACAACCTGATCCACTACAACTGGCACTGGTTCTGGCATTGGGGTACGGGTGAAGCGCTGAATAACGGCACGCATGAGATAGACGTTGCCCGCTGGGGACTCGGCATCGACTACCCGCTTAGCGTCAACTCGACCGGCGGCCGCTATTTCTTTAAAGACGACTGGCAGACGCCGGACACTCAGCTTATAACGTTCCAGTGTCCCGAGGCAACGGTCTCCTGGGAGGGCAGGAGCTGCAGCTCGTTCAAAGTACAAGGGACAGACCGCGGCGTCCTGTTCTATGGCACCAACGGGATCATGCTCACAGGTCACGACGGCTATACGATCTTCGACGAGAAGGGAAATGTTTTGAAAGAAATAAAGTCGAACGCCGTCATCGACGGCCGCAACTCTTCAAGCCCCAACGAGGGACTCGACGCGATACACGTCGACAACTTCCTGAATGCTGTCCGCAAAGGGACTCCGCTGAATGCGCCGGTAACCACCGGCTTCAGGAGTACGCTCTGGGTGCAGCTGGGCAATATCGCACAGCGTGTGGGGCATACCCTGCATATCGACCAGCAGAATGGTCATATCCTGCACGACGAAGAGGCGATGAAATTGTGGGGCCGCGAATACGAAAAGGGCTGGGAACCCAAAGTATAATTTTTCTATGAAGATCAATTTTTCCGCAGCTATATCACTAGCGCTGGTCCTGCCCTTAAGTAGCATTGGGCAGGAAAGTAGCAAAGCCCGGGTGCCGGCCGCTTCGATGCCGGCCGCCCCGGGTAAAATTTCTTTGATCACACTGGACCCGGGCCATTTTCACGCGGCGCTGGTCCAGAAGTCCATGTATCCGGTCATCGATCCGGAGGTACACGTCTATGCCCCAGGCGGTCCTGAGCTGCAGGCGCATCTGGCGCTGGTCCGGCAGTACAACGAGCGGGCCGACCAGCCAACGCACTGGAAGGAGACCGTATATGAGGGTCCGGACTATCTGCAGAAGATGATCTCGGAAAGAAAAGGCAATGTCGTCGTCATGGCGGGTAACAACCACCAGAAGACGGAATATATCGACCGCGCCGTACAGGCAGGGTTCAACGTGCTCAGCGACAAGCCTATGGCAATCGACGCGGCAGGTTTTCGGCTGCTGGCGAAGGCCTTTGACAAGGCTGCTGCGAAGCAGGTGCTGCTTTACGATATCATGACCGAACGGTCGGAGATCACGAATATCCTGCAGAAAGAGCTGGTGCATCTCCCCGCCGTTTTTGGCGTCTTGCGGCCGGGCAGCGCTTCCGATCCTTCAGTCGTCATGGAGAGCGTGCACTTTTACTATAAGAACGTATCCGGCAAGACACTGACGCGCCCGGACTGGTTCTTCGATCCTGCGCAGCAGGGCGAGGCGCTGGCGGATGTGGGCACGCATCTGCTCGACCTGGTGCAGTGGATATGTTTTCCGTCGTCTGCGATCGACTACAAAAAAGACATCCGGGTCCTTTCCTCCGGTACCTGGCCAACCCCCCTGGGCCTGTCACAATTCTCCGCTATAACAGGTAAGTCGGCATTCCCCGACTTTTTGCGGCCCTTCCTGAAAGCTGACACGGTGCTGGCGGCCCATGGTAATGGGGAAGTGACCTATCGCCTCCGCGACGTATTTGCTCACGTGACCGCCCGCTGGGAATACAAGGCCCCCGAAGGCAGCGGCGACACCCATCATGCGATATTCAAGGGGACGAAGGCGACGCTGGAGATCAGACAGGGCGCCGACGAAAAGTATCAGCCGACGTTATACATCTTACCCGTCGCACCAAGTTCCGGCTATTCCGCCGCTGTGGCGCGATCCGTCAAACAGCTGGCCACAAAATATCCCGGCGTCACCATCAGCGCGGTCTCCGGCGGCTGGCGCGTAGAGATACCCGCTTCCTACAAGGTCGGCCACGAAGCCCACTTCGCACAGGTCATGCAACGCTACCTCGGCTTTCTCGCCGCCGGCCATATACCGGACTGGGAGATAAAGGGAATGCTGGCGAAGTATTACACGTCGACGAAGGCATTGGAGATGGCGCGTCCCCGATAAGGGACGCACCCGGCGCGGAAGTGGTGGGACATCATGCGGACACCCTTGTGCTTGATCCCGGAGGGGAATGACGTTTATACTATTCTCTATGCGGCGGTTTCCATTACACGGCGGTTTCATCCGATCTGGATGGTGAGAGTGAAGCCGAACAGGGAAGCGTTGGATGAACAGGCCGCAGTATTGATCCCTTCAAAATAGAGCAGTCGGCAGACCGTCGATACTGATCCGGTTCTTTTCCTGCCGGTACGCTTCAAGCCCTTCGGCTCCCTTCTTTTCCGCCCATTTATCGCCATGGTCCCGCTCCCCCGTGTATTCATACAACGGGACCGAGAAGCCGCAGGAAGTCTGTACCTTATGGATATCCGCGACGATGATCTGGCGGGTCGCAAGAGGCAGGGAGAATAGGGGAGCGAGCCCCGCCCATACCGCGTCTTGCGGAAGAACCGCCCGTCCCCTGCCATAAAGACGAAGGATATTGGGCGGGCCGTCAAATGCGCAGAACATAAAAGTGATCCGGCCATTCTCGAGTAGATGGGCCGAGGTCTCGTTGCCGCTGCCGGTAATGTCCAGGTATGCGACGACGGATGGCGAAAGCACTCTGAAACTGTCCAGGCCCTTTGGGGAAAGATTGACATGGCCATCGCCGCCGAGCGGCGCGGAGGCGACAAAGAACATCTTTTGATGTTCGATAAATGCCTGATGAGATGGCTGAATGGTGTCCGAGAATTTACCCATACCGTGAATTTACGAAAAAGAAAGACTACTCCTCTCCCGCGAAATGACTGGCCAGGCTGGCGACCTTTTCAGGGTCGTTACCGCTCACAACGTAAAGCATACAGCCGTTAAGATTCCACCTTTGTTGTTCCGTGACCGGATTAAAGTGTTTTACCCCGTATTGATTGGCTTTATCATATGAGTCAAAAAACAACAGTTCGGCTCTTGTGCCCGAAACATTGGATTGAAAAGCGTATCCGCCACCTTTCGCTCCAATTGACAGGAAACCTTCTTCCCATGAATTGAGAAAGGCTTCTGCCCGCCGGGCATTGGGGTCGTTGCTGTTAATGCTGATTCGATCTGGATTTGGCATCGTGAGTTGTTAAAAAAGTATATGTTTTGCAATGATAATTGGAAAATATCAATTCTATCGCGGATTAAATTT
>JAFDYE010000190.1 GCA_018267585.1 Bacteroidota bacterium | reverse complement strand
TGCATTATTCGCGGCTTGGCGCAGACATCCGTTTCTGGGTACTCTATTTGTATTGTATGTTGCTGTTGGGGGCCGTGTACCTGGTGAAGTTCATGGTCCTGAAATTCATCGGATGGGTATTTTCCGTCTCGAGGGCGACCGATATCTACATTTTTATCGTCTTTTTGGTGAATAAAATGTTGGGTATTTTTCTTCTTCCCTTCTTGATCATAATCACTTTTTCGGGCCCAACCGTGCGGGAAATATTCATAACGATCTCATTGGCAATGGTTTTTGTTTTATGGGCTTACCGGGTCCTGGCGGCCTACCGGCCGGTGCGTAATGAAATAAAACTAACGCCGTTTTATTTTTTTCTGTACCTTTGCGCCTTCGAAATAGCACCCCTGCTATTGATTTACAAGGTGTTATTGACATATTTGGAAAAAGTGTATTAAATTTGCGAATCTGAAATATTGAAGGGACACACATGATTAAAAACGGGGATAAAAAGAAGATTTTAATCACTCAACCCAGACCTGAAACAGATAAGTCGCCGTATTTCGAGCTTGCCAAGAAATATGACGTGGAATTGGCATTTCATCCCTTCATCCGTCTGGAACCCATACCTGCAAAGGATTTCCGCAAACAGAAGATAGATATCACCCAGTATACGGCGGTGATCTTCACCAGCCGCAATGCCATCGATCATTTCTTCCGTATCTGCGAGGAAATGAAGGTCAGCGTTTCCCAGGACACCAAATATTTCTGTATCACGGAGGCGGTAGCCCTGTACCTCCAGAAGTTCATTCTCTACCGGAAGAGGAAAGTTTTCTATGGTGCGGACGGTCTCAACAAGAGTATGTTTGACGTCATCAACAAGCACAAGGAGAACGAGAAGTTCCTTTATCCGTGTTCCGAGAACCAGCAGGACAACGAGATCATCAACTGGCTCAAGCATAACAACTGCGGCTTTCAGACCCCATTTATGTATCGTACGATCAGCAATGATGTCAAAAACGTGCTTGATCAGAGCGAATACGACATCATCTGTTTCTTCACACCCAGCGGTGTGAAGAGTCTCTTCGATAATTGTCCCAAGTTCAAGCAGAACGGCACCAAGATCGGCGCTTTTGGAAGTAACACTTCCCGTGCTGTCGAAGAAGCCGGTCTTACGCTTGATATAAAGGCTCCGCTGCCCCAGGCGCCTTCGATGGTCTCCGCCCTGGAGAAATATCTCGCGGTTGCGGGCAAGAAAAAGTAGCGCCGTATTCTGGCTCAAACCTTGTAGTTTGCACCATGATGCAACACACCAACCGGCTCGCGAAGGAGACAAGTCCCTATTTATTACAGCACGCACACAATCCGGTAGACTGGTTTCCCTGGGGCCCTGAGGCTCTTGAGAAGGCCCGTTCGGAAGACAAGCCTATCCTGGTGAGCATCGGTTATGCCGCCTGCCACTGGTGTCATGTGATGGAACGGGAGAGTTTTGAGGACCCGGAGACGGCCGCTTTCATGAACGAGCACTTCGTCAACATCAAGATCGACAGGGAAGAGAGACCCGATCTGGATCACATTTATATGGATGCCGTACAGGCGATCGCCGGCAATGGCGGATGGCCGCTGAACGTATTTCTTACCCCGGAGGCAAAGCCATTTTATGGTGGCACTTATTTCCCTCCGCGGCCGGTCTACAACCGGTCTTCGTGGAAAGAAGTCCTCAACGGGGTCTCGGCGACATTTCGGGAAAGACGGGTAGAGGTTGAGCAGCAGGCCGACAATCTGACGCGGCACGTCGCGACCGCCGGTCTTTTCTCCGTTGGGGAGGGGAAGAGGGGAAGCGGTGGCGGGACGATCTTTTCACAGACGACGCTACAGCAGATAAAGGATCAGCTGATGACTTCGGCGGACAGGAGGGAGGGCGGTTTTGGCGGTGCGCCAAAATTCCCCCAGAGCTTTTCCATCCGCTATCTCCTGCACTACTATCACTATACGGGCGATCAGGACGCGCTGGAACAGGCCTGCCTCAGCCTGGACAAGATGATCATGGGCGGCATCTATGACCAGCTTGGAGGCGGCTTTGCCCGTTATTCGACCGATGACCGGTGGCTGGTTCCCCATTTTGAAAAAATGCTATATGATAATGCATTGCTGGTCATCGTTCTTGCCGAAGCCTTCCAGGTCACGGGCAAGCAGTTGTACAGGGAGGCGATAGCTGCCACGATTGATTTCGTTACCAGAGAGTTATCCAACGGTCAGGGTGGATTTTACTCGGCGCTGGATGCCGACAGCGAAGGGATCGAAGGAAAATATTATGTGTGGGATAAGGCAGAAATAGAAGAAATATTAGGTGGGACGGCGCCGCTTTTCTGCGAGATCTATGGAGTGACAGAAGAGGGCAACTGGGAGGAGAAGAATATACTCACGCGGTTGGACAGGATGTTGTCGGCGGAAGAGGAGGGGCAGCTGGCGGAGGCGCGGAGGTTGTTGCTTGAGCATCGAAGCAGGCGGGTAGCGCCGGCGCTGGACGACAAGGTGCTGCTGGGCTGGAATGCGCTGATGAACTTTGCGTGTTCGAAGGCCTATGCGGCCCTGGGGGACGAGCGGTACCGCGAAATGGCGGTATCGAATATGGCCTTTTTGCGCGGGAAGATGAAGGGCGAAGGCGGCCTGCATTCCTACTACCATTCGTATAAGGAGGGGGCCCGGTACCCGGCTTTTCTGGACGACTACGCGAACTTTGTCGCGGCGCTCATCGGTCTGCAGGAGGTTACGGGGGAAGGAGAATATCTGCTGGAGGCGACTGCGCTTACGAAAATGGTGCTCACGCATTTCGGGGATCCGGAGAGCCGGTTCTTTTTCTATACGCACGACGGTCAGAGGGACGTCGTGGTCCGGAAGAAGGAGATCTATGATGGGGCTACTCCCTCGGGTAATTCCATGATGGCATTTAATTTGTTATATCTTTCTGTGATCTCTGATGAGCCCGAATGGGGGGAGCGTGCGTCGGGCATGGCTTCGGCGCTTCAAAGGCCTGTTGTTACTTATCCCGGGTCTTTTGGTATTTGGGCAACCCTGTTTCAAGCCTTTACGTATACTATTCCAGAGGTAGTTATTACCGGCGAACAGCCGGAAAAAGCCCGGAAGGAGTTTCTATCCCATCTGATTCCTTACCGGGTTTTCCAATCTGCGGACCGGAAGGATACCCGGTTTCCCTTGTTACGGGACAAGCCGATCGAGAAGCTTATCCTAATATTCCTATGTAAAAATTATACCTGCCAACTCCCTGTAAATGAAGTAGCTACAGCGATCCGAAACCTGGAAAATGTGTATAAGTTTAGGCACTGAACGTACAATAAAAGGTACCTCTGCGCGTTTAATAAACTAGCATCTTGAATCCGAACAGTTTAGGCCAACAAATGGCCTTTTGCTGTCTGGGTTTGGAGGGCTCATAAAAGACAATTGCAGGTCCGAAGGACAATTTTTAGCGCTTTTGCCGGAGATGCGCTAATTTTTTGGAGCGCTTCTCCGGCACATTAATTCACCGGAGGAAAGCTTTGACTTTCGAAAAATTAATTTTAAACTTGTAGCGAGATGTTGTCAAAAGATTTTATTTGCCCAATACCCTTTAATATTATGAAAATGAAAAACCTATCCGTTTTGACGGCCTTTTTCGCCCTTTTTATAATGGCAGGCTGTAAACTAGGTGGAAAATCCGGTAAGGGATTGCCG
>JAFDYE010000018.1 GCA_018267585.1 Bacteroidota bacterium | reverse complement strand
CCGGGGAGGGGGGGGGGGGTGGGGGGGGGGGGGGGGGTAGGGGGGGAGTGGGGGGGGGGACCGGGGGGGGGGAAGAGGAGTGGTGTGGGGAGACCGGTGGCGGGGCTGGGCAGTGGCGGGAGCGTGACGGTGCGGGTCACGGCGAGAAAGGATTTTCCTTCCTATGTTTTGAGGGACTATGTGGTTCGTTGTGGGGGACAGACAGTCGCCTTGCCCGTGCTGAGGCCGGGGGAATCGAAGGATATACAGGTGGCGCTGCCGGCTGGTGGAGCGATCGAGCTGGTGAAGCCGGGTGGTTTTGTCATCCTGAAGAAAATTTTTAACCGTTAACCGGAAAACATGATCAGAGAATCCGTTAAAGCTATGCGATCTTTTCAGCGACAAATCATATCCGCCGATCTTGTGGTCACCGGCGGCGGTCTTTCCGGGGTTTGTTGTGCGCTGACTGCGGCCCGTAAGGGGTTGAAGGTCGTGCTTGTGCAGGACCGGGGTGTGCTGGGGGGCAATTCTTCCAGCGAGGTGCGGCTGTGGGTGTTGGGGGCCACTTCGCATATGGGCAATAACAACCGATGGGCGCGGGAAGGCGGGGTCATCGACGAGATACTGGTGGAGAACATCTATCGAAATCCCGAAGGGAATCCGGTGGTCTATGATATGATCCTGCTGGATAAGGTTGCGGCGGAATCCAATATTACGCTGTTGCTGAACACGGCGGTGTATGAAGTGGAGAAGGATGGAGATGCTATCCGGTCGCTGGGGGCGTTCTGTCCGCAGAACCAGGTGGAGTATGAGCTTAGGGCGCCGTTGTTCTGCGATGCTTCCGGGGATGGTGTGGTCGGCTTCCTGGCGGGGTCGCCTTTTCGGATGGGTGCGGAGTCTATCGATGAATTTGGGGAGCGGTTTGCTCCTTCTGCCGACTATGGCGAGCTGCTGGGGCATTCGCTCTATTTCTATTCCAAGGATGCGGGGCGGCCGGTACGCTTTGTGCCGCCGGCTTTTGCGCTGGAGGATATCACGCGTATCCCGAGGTGGAGGAGCTTTAATTCGCGGGAGTACGGGTGCCGGCTTTGGTGGATCGAATTTGGCGGCCGGCTCGATACCGTTGGTGACACGGAGAAGATCAAGTGGGAATTGTGGAAGATAGTCTATGGTGTGTGGAACCATATCAAGAACTCGGGGGAGTTCCCCGAGGCTGCCAATCTTACGCTGGAGTGGGTGGGGATGATCCCGGGCAAGCGTGAGAGCCGGCGGTTCGAAGGGGACTATATCATGCGGCAGCAGGATATAGTCGAGCAGCGGCATTTTGAGGATGCCGTGGCGTATGGCGGCTGGTCGATCGATCTGCATCCTTCGGATGGTGTGTTCAGCGAGAAGCCCGGCTGTAATCAGTGGCATAGCAAGGGCATTTATCCGATACCCTATCGGAGCCTGTACAGCAGGAGCGTATCCAACCTGTTGTTTGCGGGGAGGCTGATCAGCGTTTCGCATGTGGCGTTTGCGTCTACGCGGGTGATGGGGACCGGCGCCTATATCGGTCAGGCTGCGGGTATGGCGGCTGTGCTTTGCCGTCAGCTCGGTGTTGAGCCGCGCGCGTTGGGAGATGTCGGGAAGATGGAGGTTTTGCAGCGGGAATTGCAACGAGCGGGCCAATATATACCGGGTTTTGTGCTGCGTGATCCGGATGACCTCGTGCGGCAGGCGCGGGTGGTGGCCAGTAGCAGGCTGGTGCTGGGGGGATTGAAGGAGGGGGAGGCCGAGGGGTTTTTGCGGCCGATGACGCTCTCGCTGGCTCAGCTGTTGCCGTTGGAGGCGGGGAAGGTGCCGGTCTTTAGCTGTCATGCCGAGGCTGAGGCGGAGACGACTCTCGAAGTGGAGCTGAAGATCAGCGGCCGGGCGGGGAATTTTACGCCTGATGTTTCGCTTGGGCGTAAGCATATCCGGCTGCAGCCCGGACGGAATTGTGTGGTGCTGGATCTTGATGCCGTGATGCCGGAGGCGGGATATGCCTTTTTTTGTATCTATAAGAATGAGGGGGTGCGGCTGTATTTTTCGCCGCAGCGTATAACCGGTATTTTAAGTGTCTTTAACCTCGTGAATGAGGCGGTCAGCAATTATGGGATGCAGACGCCGCCGGAGGATATCGGCGTCGATGCTTTCGAGTTCTGGTGTCCGCAGCGCAGGCCTGAGGGGCATAACCTGGCTTTCTCGGTGCAGCCTGCTCTCGATCGTTATGGACCGGAAAATATTTATAATGGTCTTGCCCGTCCGGTCGCTGGCCCGAATGCCTGGGTGGCCGATCTTAGTGACCCGGCTCCGAGTCTGCAAATAGAGTGGGATGTGACCAAGGCGATCAGGCGGGTAGTGCTTAAATTCGATACGGATTTGGATCATCCGATGGAGTCCGTGTTGATGAGTCACCCCGAGACGGTGATGCCGTTCTGTGTGCGCAACTACCGGATACTGGATGAGGAAGGGAAGGAGGTGTATAAGAAGATGGGGAATTATCAGACTATTAACACGATCGATTTTGAAACTCCTGTTATGACGCGGCGGTTGACCATTGCTGTTGAGCATCCTTCGCCGGAGACGCCGGCTGCCGTGTTTGAAATACTTTGTTATGAGTAGAATTTTTGTCTTGTGGTTGGTTGGGTGGTTGGTGAGTAATGGAGGTAAGGCGCTGGCTGCCGACAGTCTCCGGCTGGCGAATGAGCATGTCCGTCTTGTCTGGGGAGCTTCCGCGAAGGGGTGGGTATTAGGGGAGATGGAAGTGAGGGTGGGGGACCGGTGGGTCAATGTTGCGCGGCCTTCGGGGGAATATACGTTGTTGTATACGGCGGAGAAGCCTGCGTCTGTCGGGGATGGGGGAGGGTTTCCGGAGCCGGTGTACCATTATCAAACTCATATTTGGGAGCAGGCGATGGGGCCGGTGGCGATGAACACGGCTGGGGAGGCGTATTATTTTTATCCGCGGTCGGGGTCGGCTGTGGGGTCGGCTATCCATTTTATCGGGGAGACGCCGGTTGGGGTTGTGGAGACGGAATGGAGCTTGTCGCCGGGTGGGGATGTTCTGGTGACGGAGCGGCTCATGCCGCGTAAGGATGGATATTTTTCGATGGCCAGTCCGAGTCTGGTGCGTGTTCAAGGGGACGGGCTGGCCTGGGGTGTTGTGCCGGGGTATTGCCAGGGGAAGGCGGTCAATCCTGACCTGGAGACCGCCTATGGATATGGGCAGGGTATTCCGGACCGGCCGGTGGTCTATCGGGACCGGTGTGCGGGTACGCTCTGCCCGGTGATCACCATGCGGGGTGGCGTTTCGCTGGGTGTGATACCGGAGCCGGGTGTTGCGCGGGATTCGTGGAGAGCGGATTCGAGCACGCAGCAGGACTGGCAGCTGGGGCTGTCGTTGATGAACCGGCGTGGGGTGCTGACCCCGACGGTCTATCATCCGGTATTGGGGGAGCGGGGATCGTTGATGCGTGCCGGGGAGGAGCTGGCGTGGAAATATCGATATTCGATGAGCGGGGATGGGTGGGATGCCGTGCTTCACCATGCGATCGACGGTGTATATCATTTTGGCGACTCGCTGGCCTTGCGGCATAACCGTCAGTCGCTGACGCGGCGTGTGCGGCGGATGATGGACTATCTTGCCGGGACCCGCACCTCGATGTGGCATGTCGAAGATGACCATGGGACGCTGATCGGTGCGCAGTCTTATCTTGGCGGCGTCGTCGGTTCGCAGGGAGATGCGATGAAGAACTCCGACTATGGCGCGATGTGGATGACGGCGGCCGTCAGCGGGCGGAGCTGGTTCCGGGATAGTGTTCTGCCGTATGCGCTCAATTTTAAGTTGCGGCAGCAGCAGACCGATAGTGGATTTTTCAGGGGCGCGGCCATGGGCCAGTATTATCTGGCGAAGAAAAAGACATTTGTCGAAGAGTGGGGGGATTTTGTCGAGCCTATCAGCCTGACGTATTATACGCTTGTGGATATCGGCAATATCCTTCTTTTTGATGCCGGCAACCGCGAGCTTCGGGATCGTCTCCGGCTGGGGGCGGACCTGTTGTTGCGGTGGCAGAAGGCCGATGGCAGCTGGGCGGTCGCCTATGACCGGCGTACGCACCGGCCGCTGTTCACCGAGCTCGAGGATCTGCGGCCAACTTTCTACGGGCTGGTTGTCGCGTGGCGCCTGCTAAAGGATGATAAATACCTTGCGGGGGCGGAGCGGGGTGCGCGCTGGTTGATCCGGCATGGGGTCGACTCGGGCCGGTTCCTGGGTGTTTGCGGCGACTCGCGGTATGTCCCCGACTTCGCGACGGCGCAGACGGCGCAGGCCCTGCTGGATCTTTATGACCTGACGCACCGGCGGGAGTATCTCGACGCGGCCGTCCGGACGGGCAGGATGTATACGACCTCTATCTATACGCATCCGGTGGCTTCGCGGGCGTTGAAGACCGTCAGGGGCCGGGTGCGGGAGGACTGGGAGATCAGTCAGTCGGGGCTGGGCTTCGAGCATGGCGGGACGCTGGGTTCGGCGAATAACAATGGTCCGATCGCGTTGTGCAGTCATGCGGGGCTTTTTATCCGTCTGGCGGGGCTGACGCATGATACGCTGTTTGCGGAGATGGCGCGGGCGGCGGCGATCGGCAGGGACGCTTTTGTGGATTCGGCGACCAGTGTGGCCTCGTATTACTGGAATACGATGAACAGGGGTGCGGGTCCTTATCCGCATCATGCCTGGTGGCAGATCGGCTGGATAACCGACTATTTGCTGGCGGAGGCCGAGCTGCGGTCGGGGGGAAGGATACATTTTCCGCGGGGTTTTATGACGCCGAAGGTGGGGCCGCATGAGTCGGTTGGTTTTGCGCCGGGGGTTGTGAATGGTGTTGCTGCGCGGTTGGTGGATTCTTCGGGGTT
>JAFDYE010000189.1 GCA_018267585.1 Bacteroidota bacterium | reverse complement strand
CGAAGCCCACCGCTCAGCGCAGCTTGTAATTCAACGATACGCCAGCATAATAATTCCTCCCCGGTGAGGCATTGTAATACCGTCCCGCCGCGGCGTTAAAATCATTCCCCGGTCCATATTTCCTATCGAACGCGTTCTCGATCCCCGTAAATATATCGAGCTTAAAACCACCGAAAGCACGCCGGTATCCGAGCCGGGCTCCGAGCAGATCGTAGGAGCCGGCGAAAGCGGTATTGGCGTCGTTCAGCGGGACATGGTCAGTATAGGTATAGGTGACATTCGTATACAGCCCCGGCTGCAGCAGTACGTCGAGTCCGCCGACGACCGTCTGGGGCGGGACGCTGGGCAGGCGCTTTCCGGAAAAGCTCGTCGTATCCTGGATAAAACCCCTGTAGTGGAAATCGTGCCAGGTATGGCTGATCCAGGCGCGAACATTGGTGAAGGTCCCGGTGGACCGGTCGATAAGTTGGTAAGAGATATAGGTCTCGATGCCATGCTGATCGGTCTTTCCGGCATTGATCGAATAGCCTACACCTCCAGTGTCTATCCGCTGGACGATGGTGTTGTTGAGGTGAAAGAAGAAGGCGTTGATATCGAAGAAAAGTCTCCCGTGCAGGAGGTTGCCGCGGGTGCCGATCTCATAGTCGATGCCGTCTTCCGGCTGGAGGGATGGGCCGACGAGGCCATTGGTCTTTTCCAGCTCTTGCACCGTGGGGGTCGAGAAGCCCCGGGCCGCGCTGGCGTAGAGCGAGACCTCGGGGAATATTTTTTTGAGTATGGCCAGCCGCGGGGCCAGCTTGTTGTCGAATCGTATCGGGTGGGTTACCGGAGGGCGGCTGGAGATGCGGGTGATGTCGACGGCCGTTTTGTTAAAGCTGGCGCCGGCCGTAAATGTCCAGCCGCCGGACAGCTTGAGGTCGGCCTGCCCAAATATGAGATATTGCCAGTTGCCCAGCCGGTCATCCGTCTGCAGTGTATCCTGTACTCCCAGTCTGTTCGCATAGTCGCGCGTCTCGAAGAATCCGCGCTGGGCTTCGGCGCCGGCGTTGACCCGGAGACTGCCAGATCCGAGCCGGGTATCGTAGCGGAACACGGTGCGGCCGCCGAAATGCGGCTCCTGTCTGACCTCATAGACGCGGATGCCCGGGTTGGTGAAATCGGTATAAGCGCCATAGACGGCGGTCGTGTTCTGCCAGTGGTCGCCCAGAAGATAGTCGCTGCTGAACCCCGCCGTGAAATTCTTCTGGAAGATCGCCGCCTGTGCCTGTATGGCGCCCGGCTGTGTGCCGACGGCAGGCCTGGCCTGTCGCGGGTCTTTGTTGTACTCTGCCAGCGTAAGTCCTCCGGGTGTCTGGTAGTAGAGATCTCCATAAAGGATATAGGCGTGGAGGGTCTGTTTCTCCGATGTCTTTACCTGCGTTTCCCAGCTGGCGATGTCGCGCCGCATACGCGTCTGCTGCCGGTAGCCGTCGCTGGTCTGGTGAGAGTAGGAGAAAATGTTGCGGTGGTCGCCGTCCCCTGTCCGGACGTTTATGTTGATGCCATTGGTATTGTAGCTGCCGCCCGAATAGTCTGCGCTTATTCCTTTTTCCCAGACGGCGGGCATGCTGCTGATCAGGACCGCCCCGCCGATGCCTGCGCCATAGAGGCTTCCTGCGGTACCCTTTATGATCTCCAAAGACTGAAAACTATAAAAGCCCAGCTGGTTCAGATAGGTATTCCCGCCCGGGTCCGTCAGCGGGATCTCGTTCCAGTAGATCTTGATATCCCTAACGCCGAAAGGAGAGCGGATCGAACTACCTCTGATGTTTAGCCGATAGCTGCCCGGTGAGCGCTCTTCCATCCGGACTCCCGGATTCGTATTCAGCGCGGGCAGG
>JAFDYE010000188.1 GCA_018267585.1 Bacteroidota bacterium | reverse complement strand
TAGTATCTTTATGTATTATGGGTTCCCTTAAGATCAATCAAAAACTGGCGCTCAAGTATGTCCGCGCCAGGTTGAATATACTCTCTCTCGTCAGTCCCCGAAAGGCGGCCATCAAGGCTTTCCGTTCTTTTTGCACTCCCCGGCAGCGCGTGCGCAAAAAAGGTTCCGTCCTGTTCGAAGGCGGAGAACGGCTGTCATTCCGGCTTGACGGCCACAGCATCCGCGGTCACCGCTGGTCACCGGCCGGTCAGGCCGATAAGCGGGTCCTGATCGCGCACGGCTGGGAGTCGGCATCCCGCAACTTCGAAAGCTATGTCAGCCCCCTGCTCAAAAAGGGCTACGAGGTGGTGGCCTTTGACGCTCCTGCTCATGGAAGGTCCGGAGGCCGCAGCACCACCCTGCCCGGATACGTCGACATGCTCCGGGCTGTTCATCAGAGCTTTGGACCGTTCGATTCCTATATGGGGCATTCCCTTGGCGGTCTCGCGCTGGCGCTGCTCCTGGAAAATACCCCGCACCATCCGGATACCCGGCTGGTGCTCGTCGCTCCGGCCGTCGAGACCACTACGGCGGTGGCGATGTTCTCGAAGCTCCTCCGGCTGTCGCCGGAAGTCACCAAGGCCATCGACGACTATGTCCAGGAGATCAGCGGCCATCCCTTTGCCTGGTATTCCCTGCGCAGGGCGCTGCATCATATACACGCCGGCGTCCTTTATCTGCAGGATGAAGAAGATCGCGTAACTCCCGCATCGGAGGCCGATCTTGTCCGCCAGGATGGACACCATAACATACGATTTGTCTTTACCAGGGGACTGGGGCACCGTAAGATCTACAAGGACGCGGAGAGCGTACAGATGATCGTCGACTTCCTCTAGTCCTTTTTACCGCCCAGCATGGGGACGAAAGAAAAATTGTCGAAACATTCTTCGCTGGTCGTCCCATCGGGCAGTTTTGTCAGTCTCAGCATCCGCTGCACTTTACCGTCCCCAACCGGGATAACCATCTTGCCGCCGGGCTTCAGCTGCTGTACCAGCTTGGGCGGAATAAAGGGGGCGGCGGCCGTCACGATGACCTTGTCGAAGGGACCATAGGTAGGCAGCCCTTCATAGCCGTCCCCATAGAAGAATTTCAGCCCGGGGTATTTCTTCAGATAGGCGAACTGCTTGTTGCTATCGAATAATTTCTTCTGCCGCTCGATGGTAAAGACCTGCGCTCCCATCTCCGCCAGCACGCTGGCCTGGTAGGCGCTGCCGGTGCCGATCTCCAGCACCTTCTCGAAAGGCTTTATCTCCAGCAGCTGGCTCTGATAGGCGACCGTATAAGGCTGGGAGATGGTCTGTCCTTCGCCGATGGGGAAAGCACGGTCTTCGTATGCGATCTTGTCGAATGCGGAGTCCATAAAAAAATGCCGCGGGATATGCAGGATGGCGTCCAGCACCCGTTCGTCCGTAATGCCTTTCTGCCGGATGACTTCCACGAGTTGTCTCCGCAGACCTTTGTGCAAATAACTATCGTCTGTCGTTCTCATAAACAAGTGCAAAATAACGGATTGCTAAATACCAGACGTCGACTTTTTTTTCTTTAGCCCGCTGCGAAAACTTAAATTGTCGCGATTTTACGGACGGGCCGGGCGCCGGCCGGCCAAAATATAACTAAATCGAACATGAAAACAACTACGAGGGTTCAGCTTTCTGCATTATTCTTCCTTGAATTTTTTGTCTGGGGGGCCTGGTATGTGACCATGGCTACCTATCTGGATAAGGTGCTGCACGCGACCGGTGTGCAGATCGGCGCGGCATACAGCGCCATGGCCATTGCAACGATCATTTCTCCCTTTTTTGTCGGAATGATCGCCGACCGGTTCTTTCCAGCGCAAAAAGTCCTTGGCGTGCTCCACTTGATCGGTGCTGCCCTGCTTTTTGAAACGACGGCGCTTTCCAATCCCAATACATTCTATTGGATCATACTGATCTATTCGCTGGCCTATGCGCCGACGCTTGCGCTGGTCAATACGGTCGCCTTCCGGCAGATGTCCGATCCGGGCAAGCAGTTTGCTTCCGTCCGTTTTCTCGGGACCATCGGCTGGATCGTAGCCGGATGGTTTATCGACAAGGTCTTCAACCTGTCTTCGGATCAACTGGCATTCACCTTCAAAATGGCGGCAGTCGCCAGTGCGCTGCTTGGGGTGCTCAGCTTTTTCCTGCCCAACACACCGCCCAAGGCGAAAGGCGAAAAGTCCAGCTTTGGTCAGATACTCGGCGCCGACGCCTTCGTACTGTTCAGGGACAGGAGCTTTACCGTCTTCTTTATCGCTTCCATTCTGATCTGCATCCCGCTGTCTTTCTACTATAGTATGACCAACCTTTATCTCGTCGACGCGGGGATGAAGAATGCAACGAGCAACATGACCTTTGGACAGTTCTCGGAGGCCTTGTTCATATTGCTGATACCCGTGCTCTTCCGGACGATCGGCGTCAAGTGGATGATCGCCGTCGGTATGATCGCCTGGGTGCTCCGCTTCCTCTGTTTTGGATACGGAAATATGGGTCCGAATGAGTGGATGCTTTTTGCCGGGATCATTTTGCACGGCGTCTGCTTTGACTTCTTCTTCGTCACCGGCCAGATCTACACGGACAGCAAGGCGGGCGTCAACATCCAGAGCTCGGCGCAGGGTATGATCACGATGGCTACCTATGGCATCGGCATGTGGATCGGCACGCTGCTCTCGGGCTATGTGAAGGACTTCTATACCGTGAATGGTGTTCCGCAGTGGAAGGCCATCTGGATGGTTCCTGCCGGTATCGCAGCCGTCGTGCTGGTGCTCTTTACCCTCTTCTTCAAAGACAACAAAAAGGGCGCTCCGAAGATGGATATCGCTCTTGATTAAACAACTCAAATAGTATCTTATGCTCAAGATTGCCATGCTCGGCTCAGGCTTTATCGGCCGCTTCTATGCAGACTCCATCCTCGGTCAGCGCAGCCGCGACTCTATCGTCAGCGTTTACTCCCGGAGGAAAGAAAGCGCGGAAAAGTTCGCCCGCGACTACCGCTGCAAGCACTGGACAACGGAGATGGAAGAGGCCATCGCACATCCGGAGGTGGACCTCGTCTGTATCTCGCTGCCCAACAACCTGCACGAGATCGCCGTCCTTCTTTGCTGCAAGCATAAAAAGGCCGTGATGACGACCAAGCCCCTGGGCCGCAATGCCACCGAGGCGCGACGCATGCTGGAAGCCGTCGAGGACGCCGGCATCTTCAACAGCTATCTGGAAGACCTGGTATATACGCCCAAGTTCATCAAAGCCCACGAGAGCGTAAAGAATGGAGCGTTGGGCCGGATCCTCTGGGCCAAATCCCGCGAGACCCACCCTGGCCCGCACAGCGAATGGTTCTGGGATATCGAACAGGCCGGAGGCGGATGTATCCTCGACCTGGGATGCCATTGCGTAGAAATAGCCCGCAGCTTTATCGGGAAGGATATCCGTCCCGTGGAAGTGATGTGCTGGGCCGACACGCAGGTCAAGCCGATCGACGCCGAGGACCACGCCATCGGACTGGTCAAATATGAGAACGGCGCCATCGGCCAGTTCGAGGTCAGCTGGACCTTCCGCGGCGGTATGGATCTCCGTGACGAGGTGATGGGCACCGAAGGCACCATCTGGATCAACAACTTCCTGCGCACGGGTCTGGAGATGTTCACGACCGGAAAGGGGGCGGACTACGTGGCGGAGAAAGCCGAAAGCAATACGGGCTGGCTCTTCCCTGTCGGCGATGAAGTCAATGACCTGGGATACAACCACATGTTCACCGACGTCTTCAGCTCGCTCGAGCAGGGCCGCGCCCCGAAGGAAACCTTCTATGACGGATATGTCGTCAACGCTATCCTGGACGCCGCCTATCGCAGCGCGAAGACAAAACTCTGGGAGCCGGTCCAGCTCGACATCTGGCGCGGGAAGATCGGTGTGAGCAAGGACAGCCATCTCACCGAATATGATGGCGAGAACTACCTGGTAAAAGAGGAAATGACGCACTATGGCGTCAAAAAAGTGATCCTGAAAAACAAGACCACCGGGAAGATCAGCGAAAAAGTTCTCGAATAGTCCCTGCTGGTGCGGGTTTCGCGGTCAAATCGGCCCGAAATGTCCGCCCAGAGGACCTTCCCAAACCACCAAAATAGTATTGCACACTTCGTGGATAACAATAGCCCCGGGTTTTCCGGGGCTATATTATTTTTGGGTTAGTTCTTTTGGTTGACGAGGGCGCCGGCCAGGCCGGGCAGCCCTTTTGACGCCCCGGGAGGCCTGCCGCTGAAAGAATTCCCTTGAGCCATACTATTTTTTGTCAATCTGAAATTCATTATATGGATAGCGGAAACGAGATCTTATTGAAGGAAAACAAAGACCGGTTTGTCATTCTCCCCATCAACTACCCGAAGGTGTGGGAAATGTATAAAAAGCACGAGGCCAGCTTCTGGACGGCTGAAGAGATCGACCTGGGCGGAGACCTTCAGGACTGGGCGAAATTGAACGATGGCGAACGCCATTTTATTTCCCATGTCCTCGCCTTTTTTGCCGCCAGCGACGGCATCGTCAACGAGAACCTGGCCGTCAACTTCATGAGCGAGGTCCAGCTGCCCGAAGCGCGCTGCTTTTACGGTTTTCAGATCATGATGGAGAATATCCACTCCGAGACCTATGCCCTGCTTATCGACACCTACATAAAGGATCCTCAGGAAAAGCACCGCCTTTTCCACGCCATCGATACTGTCCCCGCCGTCCAGAAAAAAGCCCAGTGGGCGCTGCGCTGGATTCAGAACGGATCCTTCGCCGAGCGGCTGGTTGCCTTCGCTGCGGTCGAAGGCATCTTCTTCAGCGGCAGCTTCTGCAGTATTTTCTGGCTGAAGAAAAGGGGGCTGATGCCCGGTCTGACCTTCAGCAACGAGCTTATCAGCCGGGACGAAGGCCTCCACTGCGAGTTCGCCTGCCTGCTGTACAGCATGTTGGAGAACAAGCTCCCCCAGGAACAGGTTTTGAATATCATCACCGACGCGGTCAGGATCGAAAAGGAATTT
>JAFDYE010000187.1 GCA_018267585.1 Bacteroidota bacterium | reverse complement strand
TTTTCTATTTTGATAAGGTATTATAATTATTGAACGCTTCTTCACGTGCGCCAACCAGCCTTTTCGTCCTTCCCGCGCGAAGCAGGTTCTGCAGCCTTCCATCCGCCGGCGCACCTACCCTCTCAAGACCGGCAGCCGTATAGATCGCGCCGAAGGGTTGAAGCCATGCGCCTTCTTCGTAGGCATAAAATTCATATCCTCCAACACCGCGATAGCAGGCGATCAGCGTCTCGAGCGTAGCGGCGTCCATATCCAGCATATCGCAGGCGAGCAAAAGAATATCGGGATCGGGATACCGTCGATGCGTAGTAAAAAGACCGTTCAGCGGGCCGGGGAGTTGCAATGCATCGACCACCAGCTGTTCTTCGGGGATAATTCCGCTATAGGCGGAAACCTGGACGGAATTGACGGAATATACAACGGGAATACCTAACCGGTGCAGCTTTTGCCCCATATGCAGCGCCCAGGGAACGCCATCCTTTTTCATCAGCCCCTTGTCCTGGCCCATACGACGGCTTTCGCCGCCACAGAGCACGAGGCCAAGCAGCGGGGAGTTGGAACCAATGGGAGTGGCGCCGGCTGATTGGGAGGTCGGCGCTATTGTGGGTTGGAAGGATCGACCGTACATTCCATCAGGATTTTTTATCGGAGTGTCCCAGGCTTTTTTCCGGGTTGACCTTGTCCCTGACCAGCTGCTTCAGCTCTTTGATCTCGGGGAACCGCCCTTCGCGCCGGCGGTCGAAGATGGGCTCGCCGTCGATCGAAATGATATAAGTTCCGGCAAGCGTCGCCGGCTGGAGGCTTACCGCGTGCAGGTCCGTCGCAAACGTGGTCAGCAGCTCCTGGGCCATATAGGCGGCCCTGAGCATCCAGCCGCACTGCGGACAGTATTCGATCGTTATAACAGGCTTCATGGCTGAGGCTTGGGGTCGGTCTCGTAAATATGTTTATGGATATCCCCCGTCACTGCGTGGCAGTTGCAGTTGTTGCCCCACTCCTTTGTCCCGTCGGCATAGTGCTCGCACTTCCAGATGGGGGCTTCGTGCTTGATCCGGTCGATGATATACCGGTTGGCGGCATACGCTTCGCTGCGATGAGCCGAGGCCGTGATAACGACCACGGCGCTGTCGCCGACCGCTACCGTGCCGACGCGATGCTGGGCGACAGCGATGTGCAACTTCCATTTCCCGCAGGCTTCCGCCAGTATCTCCGCGATGAGCTTTTCAGCCAGCGGGGCATAAGCTTCGTATTCAAGACCGAGGACGGCCTGCCCCCTGTTGCTGTCGCGGACCTCGCCACTGAACAGGACGACAGCGCCCGCTCCGGGATGATGTGCGCGGGACAGCAGCCCCACGACATCCAGCGGCTCAGCCGAAAGGGCAGGGATACCCGGGGCATGGGCATAGGCTCCGGCGGGAGGCCCGCTAACCTCCGCTGCTGGGCGGTATGATGACGACGGTGTCATGCGCATTCAGTTTGAAATTCTTATCGATAAACCCTTCTTCGACTGCAAAACGGCAGGTAGACAACAGCGGGCCTGCATTGCCGTTGATCTGCACCAGGACGGCCCGCAGCTCGTCCGTGTTCGCTATTTCCTCCCGGAGCTCGAACTCCGGCTGAAAATAGTCCTTCAACCCCGCGTAGACGTGAATTTTCATGCTTTTTTTGTTTTATCCTCCGATCTGTAACATGCTCAGGTCGCTACCCGTGAACCTTACCAGCTGCTTCTGCGCCATCGCCTGCTGCAACCTTTGCCCCCATTCCTCTTCCGTCTCTTCGAGACCCAGCGCTATGGGGTGATTGCTGCTCAGACAGCCATAGATATTCCCGCTGCTGTCCAGCCGAAGCCGGTCGCAGTCGCGGCAAAAAGGTTCGCTCTCATTGGCGATGATGCCGATGACCGGGCCGCCCTGCGCCTGCCAGTAGCGGGCAGTGGCCGAAGCCTCCCTGTCCAGCGGGGTCAGGACATACCGGCGGGACAGGATATCCAGGATCTCATCCCGGGTCAACAGGTGACGGTCCGCCTGCGCGTACAAATGTCCCATCGCCATCACCTCCAGATAGCGGATCTTCAGCCCTCTCTCCGCTGCAAAAGCGGCCAGCGGAAGCAGCTGTGAATCATTGATCCCCTTCATCGCCACCGTATTCAGCTTGACGTTCAGTCCGGCAGCCAGGGCGGCATCGATGCCGCGGATAATGCGATCGACCGAATGACGTCTGCTCATCGCAAAGAATACATCCTCGTCGAGGGCGTCCAGCGAGACGTTGATCGACTGCATACCCGCCTCCTTCAGCGGCAGGGCCAGCCTTTCCAGGAGAAATCCGTTGGTCGTCAGCTTGATGCTGGAAATGCCGATCGCCTTTATCCCGCGGATCAGGTCGACCAATCCCGGATAAAGCAGCGGCTCCCCACCCGTCAGACGTATCGTGGACAGCTGCAGCTGCCTGTGCAGTCTGTCTATCATCGCCAGCAGCCGGTCCGCCGCCATCGTATCGGTCTTTCCGGACGCATTCGCCTGCTTCAGTTCGTCATTCCCTGAGACACAATAGACACAACCCAGGTTACAATGATGCAGCAGGCTTACCCTCAGGGTACTAAAACTCCTCCCATATTTATCGGTAATGACGGCCATTCATTTATCGACTTTATCCTATAAAGGTACGACAGTTGCCGGGGATTTCTCTATGGGAATGTAGTCGGTACCCGCCGCCCCGCAAACGCCACAGGTATAGGTGGATGCGATCGATGCAAAGCTGGCGCCCGCGGCTATTCCGTTGTCGGGATCCCCATATTGTTCGTCGTAGCAGGTGAGACAGTGACGGCAGCGGTACAGCTGACGCTCAGAGGACGTTGACACCGGGGCGGAAAGCCCACCGGCCGCCGCGGGCAGGGCGGCTTTTTCATTCTGCAGCCGATAGAACTCTTTGCAAAGCGAGACCAGATAAGGAAAAAGGTTTTCCTTTTCCAGGTCCTTCCGAAAGACGATATATTCTTTGGAGTGCGGGTCAAAACCCGGAGTATGCTGTATCTCGTAGCGGTCCAGCAGTTTTAGCTGGCCAGGCCGGAAACCCTCCTGCTTGCGGATGATGATCGATCCGGACAAACCGGACCCCCTCCGGGTCTTGATCGAAAAGGTCAGCCCCTCGGTGCGGATATCTTCCTGGTCGAACTGCCGGACAAGATACCTTTTGAGCCGAAGCCCCTCGGGACAAAAATCCTCCATCTGCCAGTTGAGCTCGCCGGAGGCATGACGGACATTGATACGGTGCCTGCCCAGGGCAAATTCCCAGAGCGGCAGGTCCTGGTCTTCGATGCCCTTGACCAGCAGGGATTTCCATGGCGTCGTGTACAGCTGGCCTATCTTGGTCTGGAGACAGATGAGACAGACGGCCTTGAGAAAATCCAGCGGGAACAGCTCTTCCCGTCGGTAGATACCGAGCCAGCTTTTATTGCCATAGCGGTTGAAGCCCTCGTAGTAGGGGACCGTGAAAGGAGGCAGGTCAAGCGGCGGGGGAACGGGCTCTTCGGGGAACAAGGACTGGATTGCCGCATAGAGCTGGTCGCCCCAGGCGCCGCCGGACGCGGCGGCCGCTCCCATAAAGTATTCTTCTATCGATTTGGTTATGCGCGGTATATCCGGCGAATAGATACCCGCCTTCCAGGCATACAGGTCATTGGTCCCCGGCCGGCGGATAAAGAGATGCCAATGGTTATTGATCGCCGAGCTGATGAAGTTGAGATGGCCGGTGAAGAACGGTATCAGCGACTGGCTGCTTTCTACAAGATTGACCTTTAGCCGCGGACGAAAATCAAAGCCGCCGAGAATATCTTTGTAGAGTCCCTCGCTGACCCAGGCCGACCGGCCAAAAACGGCTTCCGTCACATACGAGCTGATGATGTTGGGGTGCTGGTCGCCGTCGGACTCGAAGAAGATCCCCGCCTGTTCGAGCTCGCCGAAAAATGCTTCGCTATAGGTATCGGCGACCTTGCAATACAGCTGCTGACGGGCGCCAAAACAGCATTCGCTCACCCGGGCGCGGGCCGCCGCCTCCACGATGGTGTAGAGGTCACCCGCTGCGATGATGCCGCCGGGAAGGTTGATCTTTACGAGATGATTCTTACGGAACATTCTTCGAGTATTTTTTTTATCTCCGGCCGGCAGCTGCCACAACCGGTCCCCGCGCCGGTAGCGGCTGCCAGAGCCGCCAGGTCGCCGCAGCCTTCACCGATCTTCTTTTCCAGGTTGCCCCGCCCTACATTGTTGCAGCTGCAGACCAGCTTGCCCAGCACGGGCTCCGCGCGCGCACCGCTGCGCAGCAGGCTGAGCCGTCTGTCGCTCAGCTCGATCCCTTCGGTTATCCATTCACGGAACTGACGGAACTCTTCTTTGTCGCCGACGAGAATGGCGCCGACCAGCCGGTCCTGGTGAATGATACATTTCTTGTAATACCGCCTTGCCTTGTCGATAAAGACGATCTCTTCGTATTCCCGTGTATTGGGGCTCTCCGGCAGGCCGATGCTGCAAAGGTCGAAGCCATGGATCTTGATGATGTTCATGGGAACCGTACCCCGGTAGTGGCTGGCGATATCGCCATGCAGATAGCGGGCCAGTACCGCGGCCTGCTGTTCGGCAGCGGCGGTAAAACCAAAACAGCTGCCGTTGAACTCCGCTATCTCTCCGATGGCGTGGATATCGGGGTCGCTGGTCTGGAGACGTCCGTTGACGACGACACCGCGGCGGATCTCCAGTCCCGCCGCCTTTGCGATCTCGATATTGGGCACGGTGCCGATGGCAAAGACAAGCAGATCGCAGTCGAGCACGCGGCCGCTGCGAAGCCTGACCCCCGTGAGTTTCGACTGGCCATAAAAAAGCTGGACCTCATCCGAGTAATACACCTCACAGCCCAGGTCGACGATCTCTTCATGCAGCAGCTGACTGCCCAGGGCGTCCAGCTGCCGGTCCAGGAAACGGCTGCTACGGTGGACGATCGAGACCCGGATATCCATTTCCCGCAGAGAGGCGGCCAGCTCCAGTCCCAGCAGCCCACCCCCGACGACGACAATATGACCGTTCTCGGGTACCCGTTGCCTGAACTGATCGGCGTCCATCCGGCTGCGCAGCGTGAATATTCCATCCAGCGAAGGCAGGTTCTTCGGCAGCGCGGCCCGGCTGCCCGTTGCAAGAATGAGCCGGTCATAGTGTGTCACCGCGCCCGTCGAGTCGACCACGAATTTCCCGGCCCGGTCGATGCGTTCGATGCTGACGCCGCGTCGCAGGTCGATGGCCATGTCCGACTCCTCTTCGTCTTCCATACGGACCAGGTCCTGCCAGGTCTGTGTGCCGCTGATATAATCGGGCAACTGGACGCGGTTATAGAAAGGCAGGTTCTCCTTGCTGAAGATGACGATCTCGTCTTCCCTGTTGAGCTCGCGATAGCTGCGGACGAAGCCGTGCGCACCCGCCCCTGCCCCGACTATGACGATCCTTTCCCTGCGCTTCTCATATCGTTGTACGGCAACCGCACAGAACTTGAAATCCGGTTCTTTCGAGACAGGGTCCACCAGGTTGTTGGTGATATTGTTCGCGCGGTTGAGGTCATTACCCAATATCTTTCCCCAGTGCATCGGCAGAAATACGGTATTCTTCTTTACCGTATCGGTCAGCCTGACCGGCACCCGCACCTCTCCGCGCCTCGACCGGACCACCACGATCTCTCCGTCTTCAAGGCCCTGCGCACGGGCATTAAAAGGATGCATCTCGAGGAAGGACTGGGGGATATGCTGTTTCAGCCTGTTCACTTTCCCGGTCCGGGTCATCGTATGCCACTGATCGCGGATACGCCCTGTCGTTAGTATGAGGGGATAGTCGGGGTCAGGCAGCTCTCCGCGAAGCCCGTCTTCAGCGGCGTGAAAGACCGCCTTGCCGCTGGCGGTCAGGAATCGTTTGTCCAAAAAGAGCCTGGCGGTCCCCTCCCCTTCGCTGCCCGCGGGATAGGGCCACTGCACCGACCGGCGGCGGCGCAGCACTTCGTAGTCCAGACCGCTGATATCGATAGAGGTCCCCGCGGTCAGCAGCGCGTGCTCGCGGAAGATAGCCGCGGGTCCGTCGTATTCAAAACCGGGAAAGCCCATTTTCTGAGCCATCCGGCTGAGGATGACGGAGTCCGGCAGCGCCTCCCCGGGAGGGTCGAGCACCTTGGCCAGTAGGGATATCCGGCGCTCGGAATTCGTCATGGTGCCCGTCTTTTCGGCCCAGGTGGCAGCGGGCAGGATCAGATCGGCATAGGCCAGGGTCTCCGGCTTCTGGCTAACCTCCTGGACCACGACAAAACGAGCCTTCTTCAATGCCGCCTCCGCCTTCCGGATATCGGGCAGGCTGACCAGGGGATTGGTTCCCATGATCCAGATGGCCTTCAGCTTTCCGGCTTCCATCGCCTCGAACATTTCGGTTGCGGTAAGTCCCGGTTTTGCAGCCAATGGTCCGCATCCCCAAAACTCTTCCACCTGCCGACGATGCTCCGGATTCGACAGATCGCGATGCGCCGGCAGCAGATTGGCCAGGCCACCCGTCTCACGGCCACCCATCGCGTTGGGCTGACCGGTCAGCGAAAAAGGCCCGGCGCCGGGACGGCCGATCTGTCCCGTCAGCAGATGCAGGTCGATAAGAGAAAGCACCTTATTGACCCCGCTGACGCTTTGATTCAGGCCCATCGTCCAAAAGCTGATGTATCCGCCGGCTTCGCCGATCCAGGAGGCCGCGGTAAAAATATCTTCCACAGGAAGACCACAGATGACAGCGGCCTCTTCGACGGTCCGCTCGAATACACGTGCCCGGTAGGCTTCGAACTGCACCGTGTGCTCCCGGATGAATTCCGGGCTAAAGGCCGCTCCTTCGATCAGTATCCTGCCGATGGCGTAGTGCAGCGTGATATCCGTCCCGGGATTCAGCGGCAGGTGCAGGTCCGCCACCGCACAGCTGTCCGTGCGTCTGGGATCGGCGACGACGATGCGTACGTCCGGATTCGCGGCCTTATGGGCTTCCACCCTTCTCCAGAGGATCGGATGACACCAGGCCGGATTGGCGCCGGTCACAAAAAAGCAGTCGGCCAGCTCGATGTCCTCGTAGCTGACCGGCACGCTGTCCTCGCCAAAAGCCATCTTATGGGCCGCCACGGCGCTGCTCATGCAAAGACGGGAATTGCTGTCGATATTGTTGCTGCCGATGAATCCCTTCATCAGCTTGTTCACTACATAGTATTCTTCAGTAAGACACTGACCCGAGATATAAAAGGCGACAGAGTCGGGTCCATACCGGGCGATCAGTGATCTGAAAACAGCCGCCGCCCGGTCAAGCGCCTCGTCCCAGCCCACCCGCTGCAGAGGCATATGCCGGGCCGGCCGCATCTGCGGATAGAGAAGCCGGTCGCTGCGATCATTGGCCGTGTGGTGCAGGTTGAGCCCCTTGCTGCAAAGCATACCCTTATTCACAGGATAGTCGGCGCTGCCTTCAACAGATATACGGCCTTTCTTGTCCTTATAGACAGTTACTCCGCAACCTACTCCGCAATAGCAGCAGGTCGATGAAAAACGTTCCGAATGACGAGGGTTGACAGACATACTAAATTCAAATAGTTAAGCCGTTGCCGGGGCGGGTCGACCGCTCACCGCCGGATCTTCCTTCCTGAACCGGGTCAATGACACTACCGCCGCGATGATCACAACCGTCGTCCCGATATAGGTGAAGGCTTCGCCATAGGTGATAGTGTCCGACTTGAACAGAAAGCCGAACAGCATCCCTCCCAGATTACCTCCTGCACCGACGACTCCGCTGATAAGGCCGACATTTTTCTCATTGACGAAGGGAACGATACCATATACGGCGCCATTGGCCATTTTTAAAAACAGTGCGAACGTGAGCATGAAGGAGATCGCCAGCACGAAGCTGGGCGCATGGGCGAAGGCGATCAGCCCAAGCCCCTCCAGCAGCAGGGCCCCGGCTAGCAACCCTCCCTTCCCCCGCATACCCCAGCGGAGACCCGCCTTGTCGGATAAAAAGCCGCCGAGCGCGCGGGCGAAGACGTTCATAAATCCAAAAAGTCCAGCCCAGAACCCGGCCCTGGCCAGGGGAAGATGAAAAGTATCAACGAAATGCAGGGAGGCGACGTTGTCAAAGGTGATCTCCATGCCAAAACACATCGCATAAGCCAGCGTCAGCGCGGCCACCCGCCAGTCCGCCAGCACGGACCAGTTGGTCGGCCCGGCAGCGCCCGATGCTTTGCGGACATCCGAAAAATTGCCCTCCGGCGTGTCGGCGGTATACCGGTAGTATAAATATGCCACCACCCACATCATGACGGCGGGAACCACCATCGCATACCTCCAGGCATAGTGGGGCGCATAGCCAAAACCCACGATCGCCGAAAAGATGAGCGGCATCACCATATTGGTCACCCCGCCGCCTAAGTTGCCCCAGCCGCCGGTGATCGCATTGGCCGTGCCCTTTATCCTGGCTGCGAACATCATCGAGGTATGGAATTGCGTGACGACAAAAGACGCACCTATTACACCGATAGCCAGTCGAAACAGAAGGAATGTCGTGTAGCTGGTCGCCAGCCCCGCCAGCAGCACCGGGATCGAGCCGATCAGCAGCAGACCCACCGCCGTCTTCCGGGGACCTATGCGGTCGCAGAGCTTGCCGATCAGCAGACGCGCGATGATCGTCGAAGACACCGACGCGATGATGGTATTGCCGACCTGGGCCTTGGTCAGCCCAAGGTCGGCACGGATCGCGGGCATCAGCGGCGCGAGGCCGAACCAGCCGAAGAAGCAGACAAAGAACATGAGCCAGGTAATATGAAAGGTCCGCATCTGGATCGTGTCCAGGGAAAAAAGACGGATGCGGTCGAGCTGTTTGTTGGTCATTTTTCAGTTAGTTTATTTTGTCAGGAAATCAGGTCTGATGTTGAGCTGAAGATAGGTCCACGCTGCGTTCAGCCGGGCCGCCCCCGGTGTTATCCCTTTGGCGTACTCCATGCTGCGGGTCGCGAACAGCGCACAGCCGCCGAGCTCCACCGTCGTGATCTTGTTCAGCTGGTAGTCCATGATGGCGTCGGCCTCGCTGCCAAGACCTCGCGGGATTTCGTTGCCTTTTACGTCCTTCTGTGCGGCGGCCAGCGCGAAATAGTGGTAGGTGAGCTCCAGCGTCAGCCGGCCATTTGCCGAGGTGTACTTACCCCGGGCATACGGGTTGTTCAGGCCGCCGGCGGCAGAGCCCGTCCCCGCATAGAAATAGTCCATATATCCCCAGAATTTGTGCGGCGTGCCGTACAGCGGGTCGAACCGATGGCTCTTCCCGGAAGAGGAAAATGCGTCGTTCCCGGAAACATAGTCCCAGCCGAGGGTCGCCCCGAATAATCCCCGGCTGTACGTAACCGATAGCGTTGACGTATAAGCCGACAGGTTGAGTCCGTCCCTGTCCTTTCCACCCTGGTAATAGAAGCCCGCCTGCAGCCGCCAGTCGCGGCCAAAGGGCGTATTCAGCAGCAGCCCCGCCGTAAAGCGTGCGTTCACTCCCGGCTGGTTGAAATGGCGGCCGTAAAGATACCCGGTATCCGAACCGGCGACCGAACGCGCCGAGTCCAGTTTGTACTTGCCAAACTCGTCGGCGAAGACGAGGCCGGAAATGCGGGCGCGGTGAATATTGCGTGCCACGTAGAGGTATTGCATCGACTTATAGTCCTGCGTAGCGCCGTTGGTGCCGGGCGCAGCAGCGAAGGAGGGGCTGCCATTGCGAGCGCTGAGACCCGCGGGGTTGGCCAGCGGAATGAAACCCGCGGGGACAGGGGCGAGATTGCCCTTGCTGTCCTTGACATACGCCGGGAGATTGGCCGGCGTATAGTAGGTCCCATTGTAATTGAAGGCGTCGGTGTTCTGGTTGAAGGCGGCCCCCAGATCGGCCTGCCAGCCTTTGTGCTGAAGACGGAAGACAACCGCGTCGTGCCGCCTGCCCTGCTGCAGCCAGTCCAGGTTGCCCAGCAGCCGCTGGTCATCATACACCAGCTCTTGCCGGCCGATGCGGACCCCGAAATAGTCTACTGCACTGTGCCCAAACGTGCTGTCGGCTTTGTTGGCCAGCACGATCTCGGCCCAGGCCTCATGAACGCCGAGCCGCGTCCCGTCCGCGTTGTTGATGGTGGATGCGTCTGCGCCCCATACGCGGACGTCCTGGAGGGAGGCCTGGAAGACGACCCGCTGTCCGCGGTAGCCAAAATTGAGCCGGGCCCGTTGAGAGGTCAGAAAAGCAGCCCTGGAACCCGTCGTCCCGAGCGTACCATAGCCGTCACGTAATTCGGTTCGTGTCCGCAGCTGTCCCGTCAGCGAGACCTGAGCGCGAGAGGACAGCGCCAATCCGGAAAGAAGGAGAATAGGCATCCCTTT
>JAFDYE010000186.1 GCA_018267585.1 Bacteroidota bacterium | reverse complement strand
GTAAGATTCAGCTTGATCAGGGATAACAGGCGCAGATCATTGCCCGTTAGCTCATCGGAGTGCCGTTTGAGCGTATCGAAGAATTGCTGGTGGACCTGACCAAATGTCTCCCTGAACTCCTCCCAGTACTGGTCATGGTTGAAGTTCTGGTTGATCTGCTGTATCAGCTGCTGCAGCTGTTTCTTCTGATCCCTCCGGTCTTCCTTCACCAAAAAGGCCAGCCGGTCCCTCAGGTTTTCCAGCAGCTGGTTCTTCTGAATAACGTGCAGGGTATAGGAAGTGAGCCCCTTCCGCTTGACGTCCAGCTCCTGGACCAACCGGTTCTCATGCAGCTCCTTATTGGCCAGCTCGGCCTGCATCAGCTCGCGCTGCGCCTCATGGCGCTGCCTGACCTGCTTGCTCCTGACCCATGCCAGCACGACCAGCAGCATCACCACCACAATCACCGAGACAGTAATAATTATAGTCGTGATCCTCGCATTTTCGAGGTGTAATATCTCGGTGTTCTTTTTGTCGATGTCGAAGAGGACGCTCAGGAAGGCAGTCTGCCGGTTGTTCTCCTTGGAATAGACATCTAAGGTGGCCCTGCGGGAAAGCTCGAGATAGTGATAAGCGCTGTCCTCCCGGTGCAAAAGATCATAGGCCTTTCCCAGGTCGCGGTAGGCCGCCCCTTTCTCATAGAGGTCATTTGTCTTTTCCGCCAGCTCCAGCGCCTTGCTGGTCTGAACGATCGCTTCCTTGTACCGCCCCGTCTTTCGATAAATATCACCCAGGTTATTGACGACTTCGATACTGGCCACCTCCTCTCCTGCCTGATTGTACAGCTCCAGCGAATGGGTAAAATAGTACCAGGAAGAATCATAGCGGCCGAGGTCCTCGTAGATGCTCCCCATGTTCTCGTAGATCTTGGCCATCCCCTGTTTGTGCGAAATGCGGCTATACTGCTGCAAGGCCAGGCGCTGGTAAAGAAAGGCGCTGTCATAGGACTGGCGCTTCTCATACAGATGCCCTATCCGGCCATAGGTATCCGCCACCCCCTCCGTGTTCCCTTTCTCCTTATATATTCCCAGCGCTTCGTCGTACTTCCTGCGCGCGAGCTCCATCTGCTTATTATAATAATAAAGGAGGCCCATATCGTTTAGGTTGGCAGCTACCCTTTCCTGGTCTCCCTCTGCACGAAACAGCCGGTCCGCCTGCCCATGAAAATCGAGGGCCTTTGGAAAATTACCCAGATAGTAACAGATCTGACCCATCTGCTGCAGACAGATACCGGTACCAACCCTGTCTTTGCGACTCAGGGACTGCTCGTACACCTCCCTCAGCAAAAGAAAAGCGCTGTCGGGAAATTGTTTGCTCAGCCGCTGGGTATAGGCGAGTTCAGCTCGGTCATTTTCCTGCGCCCACACCCCGATGCTCATTACCATCGTGCCGGCAGCCAACAAAAAATTAAATAAATAGTTCATGTGTCAGGGGCTCAGCACAAAATAAGGTCATTGATGTTATGTAATTATTAACACCCGGTTCAGCACCCTACCCTTCCTTTCCCCTCCCCGTTCACCGCCCCGGGCCCCCCGCTTACCGGTAATCCCCCCAAAATGGCCGCCTTTACCTTTGTCCGTCTCCGCCAACGGATTAACTTAGTCTTATGAACACCAACCTTCCATCCCCCGTCCTCCAGGTCGCCAACTTGAACGTCAGCTATGGCAGCTTTAAGGCCGTTCGCGACGTCTCCTTCGACGTCAGGCCCGGAGAAATATTCGGCCTGCTGGGTCCCAACGGCGCCGGCAAGACCAGCACCCTCAGCGCCATCGAGGGCTTGTTAAAACCCACCAGCGGCGCCATCTATATAGCAGGCTTCGACAACCGCAAACAGCCCCTGCACGCCCGCGCCTCGATGGGAGTTCAATTTCAGTCGACCAGTTTTCAGCCCGAGCTGACCGTATCAGAGATAATCCGCCTCTATGCCGGCATCCATGGCATTTCTCTTTCCGCAGAAAGAACAGCGGAAATACTGGCCGATATCAAGCTGGAAGATTCGGGATCAAAAAGGTTTGGCCAGCTGTCCGGCGGACAGCAGCAGCGCGTATCACTGGTGATCGCCACCATTCATCAGCCTCCCCTCGTGCTGATGGACGAACCCACGACAGGCCTCGACCCCCAGTCCCGCCGCCAGCTCTGGGTGAGGATCGAGGCGATGCGCGACCGGGGTCATTCCATCCTGCTGACCACCCACTCGATGGAAGAAGCCGAATCCATCTGCGACCGGATCGCCATCATCGATCACGGCCAGATCATCACCATCGATACGCCCCAGGCGATCATCGACGACAACCGCGAAAGGCCGGAAGTGATCCGGGCCTCCCGCAGAGGCAAGATCACCCTTGAAGATGTCTTCATCGGACTCACCGGGTCGGCTATCCGTTCATAATCATGATTCAACCAAACGATATGTCAAGCACTACCACTACTCCCGCTACTGCCAACATCACGACCCGCAACACTGACCTCGCTGCCAATCTCCCGTCAGCAGGGACCGTGCTCTCCAATCTCCTGAAAGCTGATCTTACCGCCCAATGGCGCAACCGGCGCGCAAGCATCATGGTCATCCTGATACCTTCTATCATTCTTATATCGTGGAAAGGCCTGATCGACAAATTTGGCGGCGCCTTCGCCCTGTCCAACTGCATCACCGTTGGACTCAACGCGATCGGCCTGATGGGCTATACCAACGCCATCGCCCGGGACCGCGAAAAAGGCATCTTCCAGCGGCTGCGCGTCACTCCCGCTCCGCGCTGGACCATCATCGTGAGCCGCCTGCTCGTTCAGCTGATCATGATCGTGATCACCACCCTCGTCCTCTTCTATATCGGCTACCAGGTCGACCATATCAAGCTGAGCGCCGGCGCCTATGTCCTGGCCTTCCTCACCGCGATCCTCGGAGGAGCCGTCTACCTTGCCCTCGGACAGATGATCGTCGGACTGGTGAAAAACCAGGAGATGGTCAATGTGACGACCCGTCTCGTCTTCTTCGCCTTTATCATGATCGGACAGTTCGCCTCCTTTGGCATGCTCGGCGACACATGGGGGAAGGCCGCAGACTGGTCACCCTACGGAACGACGAAAAACATTATCTCGGCAGCCCTTTCTCCGGACAACTGGACCAGCACCAACTATATGACACTGCTCGCCAACCTGGCATATACACTCGTCTTCACGACACTGGGCGTGCGTTTTTTCCGGTGGAGCAATAAATAAGACCTGCAAGCACCATCTCCCGCCACTTATTCAGACCTCAAACTCTTGGCGGGGTTAGCCAGACCGGCTCTGACAGCCTGATAACTTATCGTCAGTACGGCGATGCCCATAGACAGCAGAGCCGCCATTGCGAATACCCACCAACTGATCGTCACCCTGTAGGGATAGTCCTTCAGCCAGGTGTACATCGCCCACCACGCTACCGGTGCTGCCACAACGAAAGACAGCAGAACGAGCTTCAGGAAGTCTTTCGAGAGCAGGGTCGCGATGCCCCCTACGGACGCCCCAAGGACTTTTCTCACGCCGATCTCCTTCACACGGTTCTCGGCCATGTACGTAGCCAGCCCGAACAGTCCCAGACAGGAGATAAAGACGGTCAGTGCGGCGAACAGCGCCGCCAGCGTCCCTATCCGCTGCTCGTCGTCAAATTTGCGCGCATACTCGGCATCGACAAAATGATACTCGAAAGGATAGTCGGCATTATACCGCCTGAATACAGCTTCCGCCTTTTTCAGACTGTTTGCGGTCAGCGTATTCGGCGGCAGCTTGAAATTGATGGTGGTGAACCAGCCCTTCGCTCCGACGATCACCATTGGCTTGATGGGCTCATACGGCGACTGGATAATGAAGTCTTTGATCACCCCGACCACGTGGTAGACGGTATTGTCCTCCCTGACGGCCTGTCCGATCGGCTCCTTAAAATGCATGGCCTTTACCGCCGACTCATTCAGCAGCATCGCGGTGCTGTCGGTCGGATAACTTTTAAGGTCGAAATCCCTTCCTTTCAGGATCTGTATGCCCGTAGTCTTCGCCAGGTGCTGGTCGGTACAGAAATAATTAAAGTCGGTCTTGTCGCCCGGGTCCTTCCCCTCCCACTGAAATCCCCAGGTGTCGCTGTAATTATCCGTCAACGGCGAACTCGTCTTGCACACGGAAACCGCCGCACCCGATGACAGCAGTTCCTGCTTGATGACTTCATAATTCTTTTCTATATCCCCCGTCATAAAATGATAGGCCAGGCTGCCACGGTCATAACCGGTATCCCTGTTGCGCGCATAGTCGATCTGCTGTTTGACGATGATAGTACAGATGATCAGGACGATCGCAAAAGTGAACTGCAATACCACCAGCACTTTTCGGGGCCTGATCAGTGCATTCGCCGCCTTGAAGGTTCCTTTCAGGACCTTCACAGGCTGGAAGGACGAAAGGAAAAAGGCAGGATAGCTGCCCGCCAGCAGTCCGGTAAAAAGGATAAACCCAACGCCCGAAAGCCAGAACCAGATGCTCCCGAACGGAATGTAGAGCTGCTTCCTGGTCAGCTCATTGAATGCAGGAAGACTCAGCAGAACGATGACGACGGCAAATATCGCCGCCAGAAAGGACAGCAGGACCGACTCCCCGATGAACTGCCCGATCAGCATACCCCGCGGGGCGCCCACCACTTTGCGAATACCGACCTCCTTGGCGCGGCGCTCGCTGCGGGCCGTCGAGAGATTCATGAAATTGATGCAGGCGATCAGCAGGATAAAAGCGGCAACGATGGCAAACAGCCGTACGAATTCGATCAGCCCGCCATCCTCTACCGTCCCCTTGAAACTGGAATAAAGCCTCCACCGGCTGATGGGATAAAGGAACATCTCCCAATGCTTCTCGGTGCTGTCATACCGGGTCTTTATCACATTCATCTTCGGCGCGATCGAAGCAAGCGTGGCATTGGGTTTCAGCAGGACATACGTCCGCGTACTGTTATTGCCCCAGTTGGTCTCTTCCGTCCTGTCCGTCTCATGCCGCCGGTAATAGGCCCAGGGCAACAGATATTTAAAGGTGAACCGGGTATTGTTCGGCAGGTCCTTGAGGATACCCGTTACCGTGAAATTCTCCTTGTCATCGATCCGGATCACCTTCCCCATGGCCTCGGCATCGCCAAAGAGGGTCCTGGCAAACGATTCTGTAAGCAGGATGGAATGGCCGTCATTCAGCGCCGTCGCCGGATTCCCCTCCAACAACGGGAAGCTGAATATTTGCAGAAAAACCGAATCCACGATATTCCCCTGCTCCATAAGTTTCTTCTCGCCTACAGTGAAGAGGAGTCTGCTCGGCCAATTGACCCTCGCCGCATGTTCCACTTCGGGGAAATCACGCTGCATAGCCGCAGCCAACGGCTTGGGCGTGGTGTTCCAGCAGTGCATGGCCCCGCTGAATGCAGCCCGGTTCCATGCCTCATAGATCCTGTCCTTTTTCGCGTGAAAACCGTCGTAAGTCACCTCGTTCTGTATCCACAGCAGGATCAGTATGGCGCTGGACATACCGATCGCCAGACCGATGACATTGATAAAAGAGAAACCCTTATTCTTCCATAGATTGCGAAATGCGACCTTCAGATAGTTCTTAAACATGGAATATCCTTTCCTATAGGTCGACGGGCTTTGTTAAAATGTTGCAAATGCCTGTAAGTTATTTGACCCTGCCCCGACTAAGACCATACCAGGCCGGCCCGTCAGACCGCCTACCGGCGGTTCACAAATTTTAAAATATATAATATGTTTAATACCTTAACATTTCAGACAAAACCCCCGAGAGCCTTTGTTCGTTTATTATTCGTAAAACGACGTGTCATGAAATATCCAGCTTTTACAGGAATTGTTCTTATCGCCTTGTGTTCATTTTCGGCACAGGCCCAATCCAAAAAATATCCTGATCCGCCCACAGCCTCTTCCAGCGCAAAGTATCCGATGAGCTTTACTCCCACGGAGTGGAAGGCACGCCTAACCCCCGAGCAGTTCTATATCCTGCGCCAGCAGGGTACGGAGAGAGCCTTCACCGGGAAGTATGACCACTTCTATCAGAAGGGTACCTACTATTCCGCAGCCTCGCTGCAACCCGTCTTCAGCTCCGATCAGAAATTCGACTCCCGCACCGGCTGGCCCAGTTTCTGGGCGCCGATCAATCCTGACGCGGTCCGCCTCGTCAAGGACAACAGCGACGGCATGGAAAGGTGGGAGGTGGTCGACAGCAAGAGCGGCTCACACCTGGGCCACGTATTCGACGACGGCCCGAGTCCGACCGGCAAGCGCTATTGCATGAATTCCGCAGCCCTCATCTTCGTCCCGGAAGGCGGCCAGCCCCCGGTAACTTCAAAAGCCCTGAAATGATCATGAAACAATTCCTTTTTACCGTCTCCTGCATCCTCCTCCTGGCAGCCTGCGGCCAGACCCAGCCCGTAAATATTCCCGCAAAGGAGTCCGATAAGCCGGGACCCAACGAACAGGTAGCCTATTTCGCAGAGGGTTGCTTCTGGCACGCAGAGATAGTCTTCCAGAGCCTCGTAGGCGTTCGCGACGCCGTCAGCGGCTATGCAGGCGGAACCGACAAGCACCCCGACTACGAAAAGGTCTGCACCGGTACTACCGGCCACGCCGAGACCGTCCAGGTCTTCTACGACCCTGCAAGGATATCCTACGCTACCCTCGTATCCGCCTTCTTCGCAAGCATGGACCCCACAGAGCTCAACCGCCAGGGCCCCGACGAAGGCACCCAGTACCGCTCGGCAGTCTTCTATCGCAACGATGAAGAAAAAAAGATCGTCGACGACGAACTGGCCCGCGACCAGAAGAAATACCATTCGAAGATCGTCACCCAGGTGCTGCCCTACAACGGCTTCTACCCCGCCGAAGACTATCACCAGGAGTATATCAAAAACCATCCGGATAATCCCTACGTCCGGCACGTTTCGATCCCCGACTGGCTCGAGTTCAAAAAGACCTTTAAAGGCGCTACGTTCAAATCATAAAAAAGGGGCCGCAAGGCCCCTTTCATTCATTCTACCACCCAATCCCATAATCCTCACCATTATTACTGCTTCCCCCCCAAAATGTCCCATGCTTATCATCCAGTAATATCGCATTGATAGGCCCGCTCGTCCTGTCTCCAAAAGTCGCGATATACCCCATTTGCCTTAGATCTCTCCGCACATAGGGCGGCGTCACATTACCCAATAAGATATGCCCGGGTCTCGGCGTCCGGTCTTCCATCCTCTCCCCTCCCAACGACAGCCACAACTGATCCGAATTGATATTCGGCGCTTCCGTCGCCTCCTGCACCGTCATCCCAAAGTCTACAACGTCAAGGAAGAACTGCAGCAGATTCTGGTCCTGCGTATCGCCCCCCTGCACGCTAAAACAAAGGAAGGGCTTCCCGTTCCTCAACGCCATCGAAGGCGTCAGCGTCACGCGGGGCCGCTTGTGCGGCGCAACTACATTAAAAGGACAGATCACAGAATCCAGGACAAAACTCTGCATCCGCTGAGACATACCAACCCCGGTATGTCCCGCAACACAGGCCGGGTTCCACCCGCCGCTCGGAGTAACAGAGATCACCCAGCCGTCCTTGTCCGCCGCCTCGATACTCGTAGTGCCCCGCCAAAGACGGTCATGATAGAGGTTCTCATCGACAGGCGCCGACGCATCCGTGTGATCGAAG
>JAFDYE010000185.1 GCA_018267585.1 Bacteroidota bacterium | reverse complement strand
TCAGGTCCCGGAAAAAATCCCGATCCTGCCACAGGTTACCGACATAGCTGAATGCAGCCAGCAGCACCAGCGTGCTCAACGCCGCCACCACCTGGTAGGATGTAAGACAGGACATGAACAGCCCAATGGCGGCGTAGGTACAAAGCAGCAGATAAATGCCGAAAAGACCGGTCAACAGCAGGCCGGCATCGGCTGACCTGATATTGAGCAGACCACAGCAAACAACGACTCCCAGCACACGGACAAGCGCGAAGTTATAGGCCATCATCGCAATGAACTTTCCCAGGACGATCTCGCGCACCTTTATCGGGGATGAATAAAGCAGCTTGATAGTGCCGCTGCTGGTCTCCCGGCTCATCAACCCCATCGTCAGCAATGGAAGATAGAGGTACAGCTTGCTGACCAGGTTCGGCAAAATACCATAAGGAGGACCAAATGCCTTGGAAGTAATGAAGCTCAGATAACGCAAGCTCCTCCCCCCCATTTCCTGCTGGGTAAGAAAGCCCTCTATCGCGCCGATATAGGCAAAGCCGCACTGGAACAGGAACGCCACAAGCAGGAACCAGGCGATAGGAGAATAGAATAGCAGCGCCAGCTCGGTTCTGGCGATCTTTAGTGTCGTTTTCATTGAATGTTAATTGGCCTTGTGGTTTGAAAGTTGAGCGAATATCTCGTCGAGCGAGCTCTTGTCGAGCCCGATCTCCCTGAGCCGCCAGCCCCGGTGAACGCTCGTCTCGACGATTGCTTCGGTGATAGACTGATCACCCGTGAAATAAAGTCGTATCTGTCTTTCTGTAAGGAATTCTACCCTGCCTATCCCCGGGATCTTCAAGAGCTCCGCATCGGAAGGCGGATTTTCCATATAAACCAGCACGCTGTGCGGCTCGACATAATTGTTGAAGGCTTCCATGGTATCCGAGAACACGATCCGCCCGCCTTCGATCATTTTGATCTCCTTGCACAGCACCTGCACTTCCGACAGGATATGAGAAGAGAAGATCACCGCCCGGTCTGTTGCGATCTCCTTGATCAGGGCACGGACTTCGATTATCTGGTTGGGATCGAGACCATTCGTAGGCTCATCCAGCACGACCAGCCTGGGCTTATGAATAATGGCCTGCGCAATACCAACCCGCTGCCGGTATCCCCCGGACAGGTTCCGGATAAGACGGTCGCTGAAATGGGCGACACCACACCGCTCTTTGGCCTCGTCCAGCGAAGGCCGGATTGTCCCTTTCGGCATCTTCCGCAACTCCGCGCAATAGACCAGGTATTCGTCTACCGTCAGGTCCATATACAACGGCGGATTCTGCGGTAAGAAACCGATCAGCTTCTTTGCAGCCTCCGGATGCTTCCGCATATCGATGCCGCCGACAATGACCTTTCCCTCGGTCTGGTTAAGCGCCCCGCAAAGAATGTTCATCGTTGTCGACTTGCCCGCCCCATTGGAACCCAGCAGACCGACGATACCGGTCTGGCTGATCTCGATATTGATATCCCGTATCGCCCAGCTGCTGCTGTATCTATGCGACAGCCCCTCGATCTTTACTATCGGTGATTGCATATAAATAAAGTATGGATTAGTGTGATTTATCAGTAGCCGGCGTTTTGTACCAGTTGGTTGTTGAACTGCAGCTGGGTCCTCGGCACGGGGAAGAGCGCCTTGTACGGCTGCCAGTTCATCTTCACCGCACCCAGCACAGCGTCCACGGCGCCAGTCCGCTTAAGGTCGAACCATCGGCTGCCCCACTCCGTGAACAGCTCCACCTGCCGCT
>JAFDYE010000184.1 GCA_018267585.1 Bacteroidota bacterium | reverse complement strand
GTCAAAATTTATTCCCGTGAACCCCGCCTCCCTGGCCGCCTCCGTCGCCTCCCGAAGACGTTCGAATGGCTGTATGCGGTGAATGATCCGCTGTACCTCCGGATTCAGGTCCTGCACGCCATAGCTGATCCGGCGAAACCCCAAGCCGTACAGTCGTTCTAAATGCTCTCTCGTCGTATTGTTCGGATGCCCCTCGATGCTGAATGCATAGTCTTCGTGTACCACCGCCCGTTGCAGCAGGCCCGCGACCAGCCGCTCGAGGTTCTCCGGGCTAAAGAAGGTCGGCGTTCCCCCGCCCAGGTGCAGTTCCCGGATCACCGGCGCTTCCCCCATCAGTTCCAGATACCTGTCCCATTCCCTGAAAAGGACCTCCAGGTACTCGGATTCGACCTTATGATTAGTGGTGATCTTTTTGTTACACCCACAGTAGATACAAAGAGACTCGCAGAATGGCAGGTGCACATAGAGGCTGATACCCTCGCGCCGGTTGACGCCGGCGAACCGCGCGGCAACATCTCTCTCCCAGGACCTCAGATCGGGACCCTCTTTCCAGAAAGGCGCAGTAGGATAGCTCGTATAACGGGGGACGGGTAGATTGTATTTCTCTGCCAGGGAGGGAGTCGTCATGGAAAACTTTTCGCCAAATCTATCGCCGATCCCCCGATCGCACCGCTGACTATGCTCATCACCTTCGCTGATTTATATCATCGCCAGCGCCGGACAGAGCATTTATGTTAGCGCAGGTAAATATGCCAGCAACCGCCGCCATACGACCACACTTACCGACCGGCATGGAAGACGCCCCTTTAGCGGACCTGAAGGCCAGGCTCGGATTCAGCGATTCCGGACTCAGCTCCGATGAGGCGGCGGCAAGACTGAGACAATATGGCTTCAACGAAATAGCCAGGCAACTACCCCCGTCGGGCATTCGCCGCCTGTGGACCCACCTCAGGAATCCCCTGGTCATCCTCCTTTCCATACTGGCCGCAGTATCCTGGTTTACCAACGACAGCACCAGCGCCATCGTGATCTTCTCGATGGTCGTCCTCGGCGTCGTGCTGCGGTATTTCCAGGAGACTCGCGCCGACAAGGCAGCCCAACAACTGCGGGCGATGGTGAGCACCCACGCCACCGTGCTCAGAGATGGCCAGCAAACCGAACTGCCCGTAAGGCTCATCGTACCTGGCGACCTC
>JAFDYE010000183.1 GCA_018267585.1 Bacteroidota bacterium | reverse complement strand
TGTTCACCGTTCTGTTCACGTGAAAGATGATAATGATTGCAACAAATTGACATGAAAAACATAGAAAAGGCCCGTAAACAGTGACGTTTACGGGCCTTTAAGTTCGGATGTTATCCGTTGAGTCGGGAAGACAGGATTCGAACCTGCGACCCCCTGGTCCCAAACCAGGTGCGCTACCGGCCTGCGCTACTTCCCGAAAACCAACGTGACCGTATCCCCCCTCCTTAACACTCCCACCGGCCAACGAGCCGCGAATATACGGATTTTCGCCCGACTACTCAAAGATTCCACCAATAATTGAATTTCAATACGAAGGCGCGGCTCCTGACCCCCAGTGGCGTCGTCAGGTAGTTATCTGTATAGACCATGAACAGGTCTGAAGCCGGCTTGTACCTCCACTGCAGCCGGGTATTCAGGTTCATGTTCCTGGTTTGCTGGTTATACTGGATATAAGTGGTAAGAAAAAGCGTATTGGTCATCGTAATATCCAGCCTGGGGCCCACCAGCCAAAAGCTTACCCTGCCCCAGGGCTGCGGCAGCCACAAGCTCGTATAGGTCGCACTGACCGTGAGATTGACATAAGGCTGCCATCGGTATCCGGCATCGCCGGCGACCGTCAGCTTGTTGCCTTCGGCATAATAACCGCCGTACCGCGTGGAAAAGTCATAGGTAAAAAAAGCCTGAGGCTTACTGACATAATCCAGGCCCATCGTATTCCATCGATGCTCCGTTCCCCTGGCCAGGGAATGTATCCCCGTATTGGTCGGATCGAACGGCGCCAGCAACTGCACATAGTCATTCATAAGCACGCCCGCTATCGTGCTCTTGTCCCGAAATGTCGTCAGCCAGGTAAGAATAGTCTCATTGTCGGTCCGGTGAAATGACCCGTCAAAAAAATAAGTCGAAGTTAGCTGCGGGCCATGGCTAAGCACCACCCCACCCCGGGGAAGAAAGAAATAGGAGACCTGCGGATTGAGCTTGATATACCCCTGCCGTGGAACGTATCCTACCTCGGCATTATAGTTGGTGCCGGTGTATTCATAAGCCCCGCCTATCAGCCAGTGCCGGTCAGCATATTGGAGATTCCCCGCGTGTACATAGTCATCGCCCCTGCGGCCTGGACTAAACGATTTCAGCAACAGAACTTTCCCCGTCCAGTAGTTATCGGAAGAAGCCAGATTGAACTCCATACCCATATTGCGATTGTAAGCGGAATATACCGGATGGGTCGTATCCTTTCCCGGTTGATAGTGGATCGACTGTTTGTTGATGAAGACAAACCCGATATTGGACCTCGCAAATATCTTGCGCTGAATGGCCACCATCGAGAAATTCTGCTCAGGCAGACCGATCGAATCCACCCTGCCGGTCTGCATATCCATCAATCCCACGCGCCAGTTGGCATCCAGCTTCCCGCTAAGACGAGCGCCGAACTGAATAGGCACACCCAGTCCGATACGCCTCGAAAAGAAGGGCCGGATATCGGAATAGCCCAGGTTATTGAAATGGTCGGCATTCTCCAGAAAGAACTGTCTTTTCTCAGGATAAAAAAGTTCGTACCTGCTGAGATCAATCACCTGCTTGTCGACATCCACCTGCGAAAAATCCGGGTTGACTGTCAGGTCTAAATTCAAAGAGGAAGTAACAGCAATCTTGGCATCGCCCCCGATCTCCTTTTTATAGCTACTGGATCCTTTGGCAGTATAGTCTTTCTGTACCCCACCCAGCACATAGGGGATGATGGAAATATTCGGCCCCGGCGAGGGCGGCGGCACATCCCATACCAGCACTCCCGTATATGCCAGCGACGCCGTAGGAAACTGTCTCGGAACAGGGGCCCAGCTTGACTTCTCCGTCGTTTTCAGGTCATTGCGGCTGAAGTTGATGCCCCAGTGCGTCAACCCGTTGCGGTATCGGAGCGTCTTGAACGGTATGGCGATCTCCAACACCCAGCGATCGCTATAGCGCCGCACAACCGAGCTCCATTTATTGTCCCAGCTAAGGTCGACCTTGCCGCCCTCGTACATCAGTCCGTCCCACTGGCCCCCGGCCGCATTCGTTCCAAACGTAAAGCCGCTGGTCTGGTCCTCGAAAGGGTCGATAAAGAAGATGAAATTGTCGTTCTTTAAAAAGCTAAAGTCGCGGTGGAGGGATTCTACCATATCCGGACCCGGCCCGGCGTCAAAACATTCGGCGACCAGGTAAAGATTCCTGTCGTCGTAGGTCATCCTCACTTCCGTTCGGAGACTGGCGCGGCTCGTGTCCATCGGCAGCACCATATAAAAATTAGCGGCCTTTTCCGCCTGCTGCCAGGCCGGTTCATTAATAATCCCGTCGATCCTGATCGGACTCGTCGCCCGGTGGATATGCAACTCAAATCCGGCATTCTTCTTCTGGGCGCGACCAGGAACCGCAAACAAAAGAAAAACCAGGACGCCCATGTGCATTTTTGCAATAAGCATATCCTGGTTTTTGGATCTATTCTTTTTCAACTACCCGGAGATTAATCGGGCAGTTTGAAGTAGTTCTTGATGGAATTGTAGTTCTTGGTATTGACAGATGCGGGCACTCCCCCGGGTATAATAACATACCGATATTGCTGATATTTTACGCCACTCTGCGTATATGTGCCAACATAGTCATTAGGTGCATTCGAAATCAGAACGATCTGACCAAGAGCGAATAATGGGGAAATGCTAAGAGCGCTTCCATGTGCGAGATCGTTGTATGGCAAAGGAAATACAACCGGGCTGGCAGCCGATCCCACGTTGATATACACCGTAACCTGTCCCTTTGCAAGAACGTCTGATGTGATTTTAGGCGCCGTAATTGTTGCACTATAATCGATGGTATCGATAGCAGTAGGATCCGGAAGGTCGTGGAGTGTATCCACCTTAAAAACAACGTCCGTCCAGGCCGAATAAATTACGTTGGCCGTTCCAGTGTCTCCTTTAGGGCCAGCGGCGCCGGCGGCACCAGCGGAACCAGCAGGTCCGGCAGGTCCAGCAGGACCAGTATCACCCTTCTTACAGGAAAAGACAAGTACGGCCGAAGCAAGTAATATTGCTACATAAGAGTAAAGTCTTGGTTTCATAACTATTTATTTGAAGTATAAATGATGCAGGGATATGAATTTAAGCATAATATGTAAGATTTCCCCCAGGCCCAAACACTTTTTTTTTCCAAAGTAGGCGCCTTTTTTCCAAGCGGAGCATCCCATGTTCCCGTCTGACTTTGGCTCACCATCTGCGCGAACAAAATACCATCAGAAGGCAAGAGGGCCCCACCCGGGGATTTAGTAGATTTAGAGTAAAAACGATGAAACGCCTTACCTACCTCAACGCAATTCTTACAGTGATCGCCGTCTGTCTGGTCATGATCACTCTCGCTATCACCGGACTCTTGCCCTCCGCAAACGCCAACGGCCGGAGCGCCCCCATTGCAGTAGACATCATCCGCATCGGCGGCAGCGAGCTCCTAAGGAATGAGCTACCGGTGAACCTGAACCGCATCGATGGCGAAGCCATCGGGTACAGGACACTGCCTGTAAATGTCAAGGAGGCTGACGGAAAATCGATCCGCAACTACCCGCTGCCACCTTCCGCCCAAGCCACCGCCTCGGCCCTCGTTCGTGAAGTTCCCTTCGCTCCCCCAACTTTTCAACCTGATCCGAATAAAAGATGCCCAGCGAATGCGGGGCAAGAGACTCATCTGCGGAGAGGGAGGGATTGCCTCCGCGCTATCGCGCTCCGGCGATCCCTTGGGAGGGGGCTTAAGACCGAACAGATGCCAGTTCGCTACGCTCACTGTCGTTGTCATTTTCTGCACTCGCCCGAGCGAAGCTCGGCTCGTTCCGAAAACGACAACGCCCCGCCAAAGGCGGGGCATCTGTTCGGTCTTGCGGAGAGGGAGGGTGTCGAACCTACCTATCCAAATCATTATCTGTAGCGGGTTTCAGGCGGCTGACCATTTTCAGGTCCCCAATAGTTCCCTGAAAGGCAAAGAACCTCCTTCCCATTTCAAAATCCATCGTAAACGCGTCTCTCACAAAGAACACAACCAAAATTACAAAAAAACTCTGACTGAAATCGGATTTCGCACAGTTGTTGGCGTTTTGCATGCTGACCGCGTAAAAGCCAGTATAGAGCAGCTATAAGTCATGGGTATAGAAATTAGTGGTTTTGACTCATAACGTTGACTAAGGAATATTTTATAAGTAAT
>JAFDYE010000182.1 GCA_018267585.1 Bacteroidota bacterium | reverse complement strand
GTAGTGAGGCACCGGTGGGAGACGGAGAAAGATCGGATTAAAATTGTGGTTGGGGGGTCGTCGCTGGATAAGAGGGCGGAGGCGAGTTGCAGGGTTTTGTGAGGAGGGGTGAGCGGCGCGGTTGCTGCCTGTGGTAGCGAGAGGTTGGTTAGTAAAATGGTGAGGTAAAATTTCTTAGAACCCCTAAATAAATCTTCTATGGAAATAACTCGTTCGCGGAGACGGCCGATGGCTATCCTGATAGGTATAAGTGTGGCAGTTATACTTTTTGGATCCTGGTTCCTTATCAGGTCGTATGTGATGGCGGCCTATAGTCTGCCCACCACGTCTATGGAAAAAACCATTCATCTGGGTGGTAAGGTAGTGGTTAACAAAGTAAACTATCTACCGATCAAGAGAGGGGACATTATCGTATTCCATTTCCCTGCGGGGGATACCGTCATCGACCTGCCGGAATACCAATCCGCCTATCCTTATTATGACCTGATCCGACAATTAGGCAAAGGGAATGCCGATAGCGGCAGGCGGATCGTGCTGGCCAGCCCTGAGCAATATCCGCTGTCCATCCGGCCGGTAGAGAGGCGGGAGCACTACTTAAAGCGCTGTATCGCCGTGCCGGGTGATAAAGTCGAGATGCGGGATGAGCAGGTATATATTGATGGACAACAGCAGGCCTGGCCACCGACCGTTGAGACCTATTTCGTTGTCTATACGAGTGGTCGTCCCTTCGATGAAGGCTATATGAGAACGGAGTATGGGGTGGATATCAAGAACCCGGATGAAGTTCGTTCGCTCGACAGTGCGAATGCCTATTATATGCTGCTTACGTGGCAGGCGCGCGAAAAGATGCTGAAGGACGGCTTTGCGCGACGGATCGTTGCGGAGCTGGATGCGTCGACCGAGGGGGTATTTCCATTCGATGCCTTTCATCAGTGGACGAGGGATAACTATGGGCCGATCTGGGTCCCGAAAAAGGGTGCGTCGATCCGGCTGACGACGCCGAACTACGCCATTTATGAACGGGTCATTCGGACGTATGAAGGGAACCGGCTGGAGATGCAGGGTGGAAAGATATTTATCAATGGTCTGGAGGCGAGCGACTATACATTCAAAATGAACTATTACTGGGTGATCGGGGATAATCTGCATGGGTCGCAGGATTCGAGGTATTGGGGGTTTGTGCCGGAGGATCATCTGATCGGGAAGGTGAAGGCGATCTTGTGACGGATCTATAAAACAAACGAACATGGGTTGATTCGAAACCGGACGTGGGGATTCATTCGATGAAGGCGGCGTTGAGCGATCCGGTCGATAGTCTGAGGACGGAGGGGTAAAGATGGCTCCTGGAGGAGTAGACAAGGCCGGCAGCGGAGCCGGTAGGGGGCATGAAGTATTATGTGGGCAAGGGCTTGAAAATTAAACGGCTTTATTGCCAATAATACCCTTATCTTTAGCCGGATCCAAGACGCCCCCGACGAACCTACGACTCGCTCTGATTACACAAACCCTCCATGGATGATCCGTGGAAACCCCTTAAGCTCTGCCATGTACTATTTATTTTACGGGTTCCTTTATTTGGTGTCTCTTCTGCCGATGCGCGCCCTTTATTTGTTGTCCGATGTTATTTATGGGATCGTTTATTATGTCTTTGGCTATCGCAGGACCGTTGTGATGGACAATCTGCGGCAAGCTTTTCCGGAAAAGACGGAGGCCGAGCTTGTTGGGATTGCGAAGAAGTTCTACCGCAATTTTATCGACTCTTTTGTGGAAGTGATCAAGCTGCTATCGGCCAGTGAGCGCTGGCTGCACAGGCGGTTCACGGTGGATGTGGGTGTGCTGGACGAGGTGTATGCGACGGGGAAAAGCTGTCAGATGCATCTTGGGCATACGTTCAACTGGGAATGGGGCCAGCTTGTGATGACGCAGCTGACGCGATTTCAAATCCTGGTCGTGTATATGCCGATCGGGAGTAAGGTTTTTGAGCGATTGTTCTACAGGCTGCGTACGCGGAGCGGGAATGCTTTTTTGCCGGCGCCGGAAATGAAGGAGGCGATCGAGCCTTATTTGTCTTCGCAATATCTGCTGGGGTTGGTTGCTGACCAGTGTCCGGGGAATATGCAGTCCGCGTACTGGATCGATTTTATGGGCCGGCCGACGCCCTTTGCCAGCGGTCCCGAGAAGGGGGCGAGGAATGGGGGGTTACCGGTGGTGTTTGCTTCGATCGACAAACCGAGGAGGGGTTATTATCATGGGACCATGCAGCTGGCGTGTATGGACGCTTCGGCGTTGCCGGAGGGTGAGCTAACGCGGATGTATGTGCGATATCTGGAGTCGGTGATCCATAGCCGGCCGGATATGTGGCTGTGGAGTCACCGGAGGTGGAAGCATGCGTGGAAGGAGGAGTATGGGCCGATGAGGATCGGTGTTCCCGGGCTGGCGTGAGGTGGGGTTGCGGTCGCGGGAGCTGGGGTCGCGGTCGGGAGAGCTGGGGTCGGGCTCGGGTGAGGTGAGGTCGCGTTCGCGGGAGCTGGGGTCGCGCTGGCGTGAGGTGAGGTCGGGCTGGCGTTAGCTGAGGCTTGCGGCAGCCGGGGTTGTTAAGGGAAGGTTGTATTCAGCTTGTTGCCCATGGCTGCCAGGGATGGGTAGATGATGCTGGCGATGAAATTTGTTTTGAGGCTTTTTTTATTGTTCTTCCAATAGTCTTCGGCCTCCTGGCGAGTGGACATATGGCTGGAGACGTATTTG
>JAFDYE010000181.1 GCA_018267585.1 Bacteroidota bacterium | reverse complement strand
GGCTTCAACAACGTCTTCGGCTATTATCTCGAAGTCACCAACGCACACAAGAACAAGGTCCCGGCAGAGTGGATGCGCAAACAAACGCTCGCCAACGCCGAACGCTATATCACCCCCGAGCTGAAAGAATACGAAGAACAGATCACCGGAGCCGAAGACAAGATACTCGCCCTCGAGCAAAACCTTTACGAAGAGCTGCTGTCCTTTCTCCAGGGGTCGATAGCCCCCATCCAGACCAATGGCCATATCCTCGCCACGCTGGATTGCTTACTTTGCTTTGCGAACAACGCCCTTACCAGCAACTACAAAAAACCCCAACTCCACGAAGACCGGGAACTCGAGCTCAAAGGCAGCCGCCATCCCGTCATCGAAAAACAGCTGCCCCCCGGAGAAGCCTATATTCCCAACGACCTGCTGCTGGACGCCACCAGCCAGCAGATCATCATCCTCACCGGCCCGAATATGAGCGGCAAGAGCGCCCTCCTCCGTCAGACCGCGCTCATCACCCTCATGGCCCATATGGGCAGCTTCGTCCCCTGCGACTCAGCCCGGATACCGCTGACCGATAAGATATTTACCCGCGTAGGCGCCTCCGACAACCTCAGCGGCGGCGAATCGACCTTTATGGTCGAGATGAACGAGACGGCCAGCATCATCAATAATATCACCCCCGGCAGCCTCATCCTGCTGGACGAGATCGGCAGGGGAACCTCCACCTACGACGGAATCTCCATCGCCTGGAGCATCGCAGAATATCTCCATAACTCCACCCACACGCCGAAAACTTTATTCGCCACACACTATCACGAACTCAACGAGCTCGAGAACAAGCTGCCCCGCATCCGCAACTACCATATCACCAACAAAGAGGTAGGAAATAAAGTGATCTTCCTCCGCAAATTAGCGCCCGGCGGCAGCATCCACAGCTTTGGCATCCACGTGGCCAAAATGGCCGGCATGCCCCCCCGCCCTGCTTCAACGGGCAGAAGAGATACTCCACCAACTCGAAGACAAACACCTCGACTCCCCCATTGAAACCTCCCTCAAAAAGATCGAAGCCCCCAAAATGCAGCTGTCCATTTTTGACGCCCACACCGAGACCTTCCAGCATATCCGGCATCTCCTGGAGAACATCGATATCAATCGCCTGACTCCCGTAGAAGCGCTCCTCAAACTCCAGGAGATCAAAAGCTCACTCAAATAACCCAACCCGGCCCCCGCAACCCAAACCGATCCCCGGAACCAACCCGATCCCCGCAACCCAAACCGATCCCCGGTACCAACCCGATCCCCGGAACCCAACCCGATCCCCGGAACCCAACCCGACCCCTGTAACCCACGCCGGCTCCCGGAACCCTATCTGACCCCCGGAACCCGGCCGGATCTCCCGACCCTACGGTACCGCTCTTCCCACTCTGGTCTATCAAGATCGAAAGACCCTTTATCCGTACAAAATTCCTTTACGTCCTAAAAGCACAGACCACATCGGTTCGTTTGCTATTTTACGTTAGCAAAGCAACACGGCGCTAATGGCCCAAAGCTCCTGATCGCTGCTTAATAGTTGTCCAATGATCAGATACTCCTATCAGCTCAACGATTTCAGACAGTGGCTAAGAGGATTTAGTAAACTCCTGCACGTCCCGGCAGCCCCCGGAAACCTCACTCTTCCCCGCGACCTCGGAGAAGGCTCCATCCGCATAGCACACCCGCCGGAGGGCATCTCTAGCGCGGTCATGAACTTCTGCCTTTGGGACGACCTCCAGCTCGTCAGCGAGGCCAACCATTCTCCCGGCCTTTGCCTCTTCTTCAACCAAATAAAAACCAATGAATTATATATGGTTCGGGACAACGGCCATGCCATGTCCGACCGCAACCACCGGGGACAGCTGGTCCTGACTTCTACCGCCGCGAGACAGGAAATGGTCCTGCCCCGGCACTCCCGGCTAAAAGGCGTCTATCTCTATTTTTCCCACCCTTTCCTCCAGCGCCGCCTGCGCCAGGACATCCTCTCCGACCTTTTCAGCGTCGCCGGCGCCTCCGGTTATACCGAACCCATTTCCTTCGAGTGCAGACAGCTCCTCGAAGAAGTCTGCGCAGCCGACCCATCCAGCCCTCTCTATCACCTCACCCTCAGCACCAGGACCCTGCTGCTGGCCGAAAAATTCCTCTCCTCCTTCCTCACCCGGTCCGCCATCCCCAACGCCAACGGCAGGATCTGGGCAAAAGGTCGCGAAAAAGACCTCGAAGCGCTGAAAGGCATCGTACGCATACTCAGTGATAATCAATTAAATAAATTCCCCAGCATCGAAGTCCTCTCCCGGACCGCCATGATGAGCTCCACCAAACTCAAAAGCCGTTTTAAGCAGATCTACGGCATGAAACTCTATGAATTCTATAATCGTCACCGCCTCGGACAGGCCAAAGAAATGCTGACAACCGGAAAATACTCGGTCAAACAGGTCGGCGTCAACATCGGCTTCTCCAACCTTAGCAATTTCGCTAAGGCATTTAAAAAAGAATTCGGCGTTCTTCCTAAGGAAGTACTTAAGAATAAGTAAATAAACCCACTCAAATTTTTGTTAAATAGCCTTTACAGCTATCGAAAGGCTCATTCCAGACAATTGCAAAGGGTATTTCTCCGTACTTTTGCGCTTTTGCAATTTGCTCTGTTACATTTTTGTTTGCTTCGCCGCTACTTGTCCCCCGCCCACGAACCGCGACTAAATGCCATTGAGTTAGATATTACGTAAACATTTCAAAAAAGAGGTGACTATGGTTATGTATTCGTTTCAGTTGGAGAATTTTGAAAAATGGCTGGCCGATTTTGCGACGCTGCTGAACACTCCTGTAAAGGATAATGTGCTCACCATCCCGGCCCAGCTCGGCTCGGGAACCATCCTGGCAAAGGACATAAATCCCGGGTTCTCATACGCAGTCATGAATTTCAAGCTGGACAGCGACCTGGAAATGACCCGTCAGTCCGGCGCAAAGGGCTTTGTAATATCCTTCAATCTTGTCGAAGTACAAAAAGAGCTGCTGGTCGGCCACCGGCAGCAGCTCGTCTCCGATAAGAGACCCTTCAGGAATGATATTTTCCTGACAGACGCCCGGGATACCGCCTTCCTGAAGTTCTCAGCAGGCAGCACCGTTAAGAGATTGCTTATCTTCTGCTCTCACGAGCTGGCCATGCAATATCTGCCCCGGGATATCTTCGAAAAGCTCGCGACTTTCGCCAGGGAGAACAGCACGGTGGAAAATCCGCTGTTCATCAATCTTTCACATCGGACAATGCTGAAAGAGCTTTTTGAAATAAAAGAGAACGATCCCGTCAGCCAGATCAGAAGGCTATCGGCTATCATACACCTGATCGAAAAGCTCCTGCATTCCTTCCTCCGCCAGGAACAGGCCGTCCTACCCCGCACAGTTAAAAAGAACGACCTGGAAAGCATGCAACACGTCGAACAGATCCTGAGCAGCCGCCTGGAAGGCTTCCCCTCCCTGGAGTCCCTGGCCCATGAAGTGTTCATGAGCACCAGCAAGCTGAAGAACCTCTTCAAGCAGGTATACGGACACACACTCTATGACTATTATAACAAAAGTCGTCTGCAGCGCGCCAAAGACCTGCTTATCACAGGTCAGTGCAGCATCAAGCAGGCCGGCAGCGAGATTGGTTTCTCGAATCTGAGCCATTTTGCCAAGGCCTTTAAAAAGGAGTTCGGGATCTTACCCAGGGACCTGGTAAAAGGTCGATAAGACAATTATTGATTATTCTTGACGAGGTATATTCGTGACCTCCAGAGGTATTGAATCCTGGATATATATAATAACTTTGCATACCTGTTATCGCAAGCCCGTTTTTGGTCCAACGTCCTTATTCATCATTCATTCATTCAGGAAATTTGGAAGATTTGAGGCTCACTGGAAGTGAGCCTTAAGTTTTTTACATCAGATCCCTCAACCTGCTGTACAACTCTCCAAAAATCTTAAAATTCTTCATATAAATGGCGTGCCGCGCCCCATCCGGCTCATAGGTCTCCACCACCTTTACCATTTTTACCGTATCCTCCAGGTCCGGCACGACACCCAGCGCATAAAAACCCATCATGGCAGCTCCCATAGCCGAGGCATCCGCAGTACCGGTGACGTATACCCGCCGCATGAACACGTCGGCCACGAGCTGCAGCCATAGCTTGCTCTGCGTAAACCCTCCGCTCGCAAAGATATGTTCTATCGGCCCCAGCGTCTCCTCCAGGGACGCCCCTACCTGGTAAAGCGAATAGCAGACGGCCTCGAGTATCGACCGGATAAAATGCCGCTGCTCATGCACCGACCGGACCCCGAAAAAGACGCCCTTCGCATCGGCATCCCAGACAGGCGCCCGTTCTCCCCGCAGATAGGGCAGGAACACCAGCCCGTCGCAACCCGGTGCGACTGCCCTCGCCTCCCGCTCCAAAAACCCGATCTCACCATCCTTCTTCAAAACACTATTGCTATACCACTGCAGCACATTTCCTCCATTATTGGTCGCTCCCCCGCAGACATAATGACGGCTGGTCAGGATATAGCTGAATATCCGCTGGCGAACATCGTATTCCGGCGCCGGCGCCGTCATGCGTACCGCTCCGCTCGTGCCGATGGTCAGCGCCGTCTCGCCGGGCCTTATCGCGCCGCTCCCTAAGTTCGCCAGACAACCATCGCTGGCGCCGATGACGAAAGGAAGTCCCGAAGGCAGGCCCAGCCCTTCGAATTCCTTCGACAACCCCGTCGCCGTATAGGTACAGGGAACCAGCTCCGACAGCTGCCCCGCGTCGATCTCCGCCACCGACAGCGCCTCGGGATACCAGCCACAACTGCGGATATCCAAAAGCCCCGTCGCAGAGGCCAGAGACAGATCGAGCTTGTATTCTCCAAACAGCCTCCACCAGATATATTCCTTGATGGAAATGTAGCGGGCCGCGCGGGCAACAACAGCCGGCTCAGCCGCCTTCAGCCATATCAATTTACAGAGCGGGGACATCGCGTGCACCGGAGTACCTGTCCGCTGATAGATCCGCCTGCCGGCAGCACTTTCCCGCAAAGCCTTTGCATAAGGCGCCGGCCGCAGATCGGCCCAGGTGATCGCACGGGTCAGCGGCACTCCTTCCATATCTACCGCGATCAGACTGTGCATGGCGCAGCTCAGCGAAATGCCGGCAAGCCCCGCCACCCCGGAAGTCTGCCGGCGAACCTCGCGGAGAGCAGCAAGAACAGCCTCCAGCAGCTGCTCAGGATCCAGCTCGTGCTGGCCTTCCCCGGCAGAGAAGACCGGGTAAGACGCGCTGGCGCTGCCCAGCACCTCTCCCTCGTCCGTTAGCGCAACGGCCTTCGTGTTGGTAGTGCCAATGTCAATTCCAATAATGTAGCGCATCAGATGAGCTTAAATCAACTCCTTCAGTTTGGCCACCACCGTATCGACCTGTTCCCGGGTATTGTTCCTGCTGAATGAAAAGCGTACCGTCACCTGGTTGGGGTTATTGTTGATGGCGCGTATTACGTGCGACCCTTGTTCAGCGCCGCTGGTACAGGCACTCCCTCCGGACGCACAGATACCATTGATGTCCAGATTGAAAAGTAGCATCTCAGACCGTTCGGTCTTGGGGAACGAAACGCTCAGCACCGTATAGAGGCTCCGACCCAGCGGATCACCGTTGAAAGTAACACCCTTTACCCGCTGCTCCAGCTGCTCCATCATATAGAGCTTCACTCCCTTGATATAGACGCTGTCTGCCTCATGGTTCGCCGTCGCCAGTTCAAGCGCCCTTCCAAAACCTACGACTCCATATACATTCTCCGTGCCCGCGCGCATATTACGCTCCTGCGAACCGCCCTGTATAAAAGGATTGATCCTTACATTCTCGTTGACGTACAAAAGCCCGACGCCCTTGGGGCCATGGAACTTATGCGCCGAACCCGTAATAAAATGGACCGGCGTGTTCCTAAGATCGAAAGGGAAATGACCCACCGTCTGCACCGTATCAGAATGAAAGACCGCTCCATATTTCTTGCATATCTCCCCAACCGCATGAATGTCGAGCATATTCCCGATCTCATTATTGGCGTGCATCAGGGTGACCAACGTCTTTTCGTCACTGGCGGCTAACCTCCGCTCGAGGTCCTCCAGGTCGATATGCCCGTCGGGCAGCAGCCCCACCCAGCTGAGTGCCGCCTCCCCCCGCTTGTGCACGTGCTCGATCGTATGCAGCGTAGCGTGGTGCTCTAACGGCGAGGAAATGATATGGGTGCAGCCCAGGTCCCTCACCGACGCCGTGATGGCCGTATTCGAGCTTTCAGTACCGCCGGACGTAAAAAAGATCTCTGCCGGATGGGCGTCGAGTATCCTGGCGACCGATTTACGGGCGTTCTCGATAGCCAGCCTCGTCTCCCTGCCATACGAATAGATAGAAGAAGGATTGCCAAACTTTTCCGTCAGGTACGGCATCATAGCTTCCAGCACCCGGGGGTCCAGGGAAGTAGTGGCTGCGTTATCGAAATAGATCCTTTCCATGTTCTAAGGCGCAATAAATTCCTTGATGTCCTGCATAAGACGCAGCGCGATGTTATTGGCCGTCGTCTCGAAATTGCTTTCTGCGTAGATACGGATGATCGGTTCCGTATTGGAGGTGCGCAGATGCACCCAGTCACTGTCAAATTCGATCTTCAGACCATCTTCCGTATTGATCGGATGGTTCTTGTACTTCTTCCTGATCTTCTCAAAGATCGCCGGCACGTCAATACCGGTCCCCAGCTCGATCTTGTTCTTGGAGATAAAATAGTCGGGATATTGACTGCGGAAGGACTTGATGCCATTCCTATGATGCGACAGGGCGCTGAGGAAAAGCCCGATGCCGATCAGCGCATCGCGGCCATAGTGGAAGTCCGGGACAATAATACCGCCATTCCCTTCCCCGCCGATGACAGCATTTACCCGCTTCATCGTTTTAACCACGTTGACCTCTCCCACCGCAGAAGGATGATACTCTCCTCCCCGCTGGATGGTTACTTCTTTCAACGCCTTCGTGCTGCTCATATTGCTCACCGCATTTCCCGGCCGCTTGCTCAGCACATAGTCCGCCACCGCCACCAGGGTATACTCTTCACCGAACATGCTTCCATCCTCGCAGACAAAACAAAGCCGGTCAACATCCGGGTCCACGGCGATACCCAGATCCGCCTTCGCCTGCTGCACCTTCACGCTCAGCCCCGTCAGATTCTCCGGCAGCGGCTCCGGATTGTGCGCAAACCGGCCATTGACCTCCTCATTCAGCAGGATCACCTCTTCCACCCCCAACGCCTTTAGCAGCGGCGGGATAAATAACGCACCCGTCGAATTGACCACGTCAACCACGATCCTGTATTTCCTTTCCCGTATCGCCGGAATATCGACCAGCGGATAATTCACCACGGCATCGACATTCTTTTGCAACCAGTCATTGCTGACGCTATATTCGCCCAACCGATCGACCGGGGCAAAATTGAAGTCCTCTTTTTGCGCTTTCTCAAGAATGGCAGCCCCTTCTTCAGCACTGATAAATTCACCGTCGCTATTCAGCAGTTTCAACGCATTCCATTCCTTGGGATTATGACTGGCAGTAAGGATGATCCCTCCGGCAGCATTCTCCCCCGGTACCGCTAGCTCCACCGTAGGCGTCGTAGACAACCCCAGATCGATCACATCCAGCCCCAGCCCCCTCAGCGTGGATACGACCAGGGAGCTGACCATATCACCGCTGATACGGCCGTCCCGTCCAACCACTACCTTTTTCCCGTTCTTTTCCAGGATCCTGCTGCCGAAAGCAGCAGTGAACTTTACTATGTCCACCGGGGTCAGATTATCTCCCGGCTTACCACCAATCGTGCCCCTGATACCAGATATGCTTTTGATCAATGCCACAGATACTTGTTTTAATGTCTGCAAAATTAAGATTAAAGTCCATCTTTTTTCTTATTCTCCAACAACATATATCGCGACAGCTCATACATCCCCTCCGACAGCTGCTTCAGCTCCCGCCCCACAGGCCCCTTTAAGACATCCGCCGGCACCGGATCATTGCCCGTGGTAGACACCATCTCTTCCCTTCCCGTCCTCAAACCACGCCGGTAAAAATACCCCCCTTTCACGACCCCTATATTAGCGGCATCGGGGTCATAGATAAATGCCATTTCCTTTCCGTGACGCGTCGCCGAATCCAGCAGATCGCGGCCAAGCGTAGTATTGTTATAAGCGATATGACAGAGCCCCGCCAGCGTAGGCAGCACGTCTACCTGCGAACAGTCCCCGTCAACCCGCCTGGCCGGCAATAGTTTGGGCGCATATATCAGCAACGGGACGTGCTCGGACGTCAGACGCTGATCGGTCCATGCCCTGGGAAACATATCCCCGGCATCCCCGTCAATGCCGTGATCGCCCACGAACAAAAAGACGGTATTATCGAAATATTTTTCCTTCGACACCGTCTCAATAAAGGTCTGATAGCTGAAATCCGTATACCGGAACGCATTCATTTCATCGTTGCTCTCAAATCCATACCTGCGCAAGGAGTCCTGCGGCATCGTCCGCAGCTCGAACGTCTTGCGATCTTCCTCGGGGATGGTATAAGGCCGGTGGTTGTCCGCCGTCTGGATAATAGCGAAAAATGGCTGCTGCTGCTGTTTCAACACCTTATTCGCCTCGAGGAAAAGGTTCTTGTCGCTGATCCCCCACACGTCGACCTTGGGAGCGGAAAAATTCTCCTGTTCGTACACGTGCAGTCCCTTGATATTATTGGTCAGCAATCCGCGGATATTGGCCCAGCTGGTGCTTCCCCCGAGAAAATAGAATTTTTCATACCCCTTGAAGTCGTTGATGATCGTATGCTCGTCGACTGCGGCCGGATTCCGGCTGGAAGTGGTCGTCGCCGCAGCCACGTCGGGAATACCCGTGATCGTCGCCCAGACACCCCGCGCCGTCCCATAGCTCGGCGTAAAACAATGGTCGAAAAAGATTCCCTGGCGGCAAAGACCGCTGAAAAATGGGGTCGTATTTAACGGGTTGCCCCACATGCTGCTTTTATACGCACTAAAGGATTCGCAGATGACCACCACCACGTTGGGATGGGACGTCAGCGTCCCCGGACGGGGCGCAATAACCCTTTCGCAAAGGCCCGCGGGCAGGGCAGACATGCCGGAAACCCGGCGATCGACCGCGCTGTCCCATCCAAAATAGGACGCCAGCTCCGGCACCGCCGCCCTGACCTTCGCTTCGTCGTATATACTATGCCGGAATTTCAGACTGCTAAAGAAAGACTGGAAAGGGTTCAACGCGATGCTGGCCTGGTAATCGCTGCCAAGCGTGAACGCGTCGCTCCACCGCAACGGATACTGCCCGATCCGGCCAAATATAGCCAGCCCGAGCAGCAGAAAAGGGATCAGGTACCAGGCAACACGGGCCTTCCGCGATAATTCGACCGCCGGCCGGCGATGGATCCGCTCGTAAAGCGCCCTGAAGGCCTTACGAAAAAGCCACGTACCGAAGACCAGTAATAGTACGATCCGGATGACCGGATAGGTCTGCCAGACCATGTGCACAGATATACCCGCGTCGGTAAGATAGTTCAGAACGCTGGCGTTCAACCGCTGGGAAAGATAGCTATAGTGTGCAAAATCGACGGAATAAAAGAACAATACGAGGAAGGCAGCCACGCCGATCAACCCCAGGGCCAGCCGCCGGGCCCAGCCGCTGCGAAAGGGGTCCGATACGCGAAATATCCCCAGCAAGAGCAAAATGACGTCCAGAATGCCGACATATCGCAGATCGTAGCGAATACCCAGCACAAAAGAGGGGATCAGGGCGCCCGGACTATGTCCCTGCTTGCTGAAAGCCAAAAACAAAGCAAGGCGTAATAAGCTCATCATCAACAAAAAAATAATCCCTGTTGAAAAAACCAAACGCACCGTTTTTGGTATATTTGGTAAATTTGTTGCCGATCTGTTTGACATGCCTATAATTGTAAAACGGGCGTAAAAGTAGGTCAATTATTAATGAAACCATGATTTTACTCGACTCCGGGGCGCATCCGGGCCTTTTGCACAGTATCTTACAGGGTGACTATTGGCTCTTTTTCAGCATCAACCAGGCCTGGACGTCTCCTTTTCTGGACGGGCTTTTCCTGTTCATGCGGGAGTCGGAATTATGGGTTCCGTTCTACCTTTTTTTACTTGTATTCATCACGCTGAATTTTCGAAAAAAAGGATGGTGGTGGGCAGCCTACCTGATCATGACGGCCATCATCGGCGACCTTATCAGCAGCAAGCTCATAAAGGATACGCTAGTGATGCGCACCCGCCCCTGCGGAGACCCGCTGATAGCAGACTCGGTACGGTTTATCGCCAACTACTGCCCGACAAGCTCGAGCTTTACCTCTTCACACGCATGCAACCATTTTGCGCTTGCCTTCTTTATTTATCGTACCCTCCGGCATACCAGCCGCTGGTGGTCCCTCGTATTCGTCTGGGCCTTCCTGATCGCCTATGCACAGGTCTATGTAGGTGTTCACTTTCCCCTCGACGTCACCTGCGGAGCCCTTATCGGTTCGATCATCGGCTGGCAGCTCAGCCGCCTGTTCCGTTTCCAGTTCGGTACCCTTCTTTTACAACCCCATATACCACACCATGCTTGATGTGATCATTTTATTGTTTCTGATCTTTCTGAACGGGTTGTTCGTCATGGCGGAGATCGCCCTCGTATCGGCACGCAAAAGCCGCCTCGAGAATCTCGCCGAGAACGGTGATGAAAAAGCCCATTCCGCCCTCAAGCTGGCGGAAAGCCCCGAACTGTTCCTTTCCACCGCCCAGATAGGCATCACCCTCATCGCTATACTTACCGGTTTCTATTCCGGCGAAAAATTCAGCAAAGAGCTCCAGCCCTACCTGGAAAAAATACCCTTTCTTCAGCACTACGCGGAGAATCTTTCCACGGCGCTCATCCTGGTCCTCGTAACCCTGCTGTCCATCATCTTCGGCGAGCTCATTCCCAAACGCATCGGCCTCGTAAGAGCCGAGCAGATCGCCCGCCTCGTCGCCAGACCCGTAAGGATACTGTCTCTTATCACCTACCCCATCGTCTGGCTCCTCAACAAGACCAGCAACCTCTTCTTCCGGGTCTTTAGCATCAACCCCTCCGCCGACAGCGCCGTCACCGAAGACGAGATCAAGGCCATCATCAACGAAGGCACCGAGCAGGGCGCCATCGAGGAGGCAGAACAGGAGATCATCGAACGCGTCTTCCACCTCGGTGACCGCAACATCACCTCGCTCATGACCCACCGCAGCGATATCATCTGGTTCGACCTCGACGACAACGAAGAGACGATCAAAGAAAAGATACTCAGGGAACCACACTCCGTCTATCCCATCTGCGACGGCGAAATAGACAATATCAAAGGCGTGGTCTC
>JAFDYE010000180.1 GCA_018267585.1 Bacteroidota bacterium | reverse complement strand
TACTACCCTTTCCAACTCAGGTGTCCCTACTTACTACCTGCTCTCGTTCGGGTATATCCGTAAGGCCAATATCATGCTCGACCGGATCGACCTCGCCACCATGGACGACGCCTCGAAAGCCCACTGGAAAGGCATAGCGCACTTCTTTCGCGCATTGACCTATTTCAAGCTGGTGCAGGAATACGGCGGCGTACCCTGGTACAGCCACGCCATCGACATCGGCGACAGCAACAACGTCTATAAACCCCGCGACCCCCACGCGCTGGTCATGGACAGCGTCCTCGCCGACCTCAACTTCGCCGTTGCCAACCTTCGCGTCGTCGACCTTCCCAACACCGTCAACCGCGACGTCGCACTCGCCCTCAAAGCCCGCGTATGCCTCTGGGAGGGCACCTACCGCAAGTACCACACCGAGCTGAACATGCCCAACGCCGACCAGTACCTGCAGGCAGCAAAGGACGCCGCCAACACCCTGATCACCTCCGGTACTTACACGCTGGCCCCCAGCTACCAGACCGCCTATAACAGCGAAGACCTGGGAGCCGACAAGTCGGAAGTACTTCTCTACAAACGCTACGACGCCGGCGTCCTCATGCACAGCCTCATCGCCTACCTCTACAGCACCAGCGTTATCAACGGCCCTTCCAAGTCCGCCATCGAGTCCTACCTCTGCACGGACGGCAAACCGATCACGCTGTCCCCACTCTACCAGGGCGACGCCACGCTGAACGCAGTCAAGAGCAACCGCGACCTCCGCCTGGGCATCACGATCGATACCAACCACTACGCCTACGCCGGCGCAGCATACGGCTCACTTTCATCCAGCACCGGCTACCGCCCGATAAAATGGCTCCCGGATACCAACAAGATCAAGTCCTATCCGACCCAGATCAACACCAACACGTCTGACGCCCCGATCTTCTGGCTGGCAGAAGTATACCTTATCTACGCCGAAGCCGCAGCCGAGCTCCAGGACATGGGCAAATACACCCTGACCCAGGCCGACCTCGACGCGACGATCAATAAGCTCCGCGCACGCGGAAACGTAGCCCCCCTCACCATCACCTATCTCCAGGACCCGAACAACGCCGACCCCAAGAAGGACGCCGACGTCTCGTCGACGATATGGGAGATCCGCCGCGAAAGACGCATCGAGCTGATGATGGACGGATTCCGCTACCAGGACCTCATGCGCTGGAAAAAAGGTTCCTACTTCGACAGCAACAAGAACCCCGATTCCTGGCTCGGCGCAAAGGTTCCGGCCAACCCGAAAGTGCACCTTGATCCCAACGGCTATATCATGCCCTATACCGCAGGGACAACCCGCACCTTCGTCGATCCGAAGAACTACCTTTCGGCCATACCGACCAACCAGATACTGCTGTATCCGGCGGCCATACAGGCCACGATGCAAAATCCGGGCTGGTAGTCGAAAATTTTCTTATTTTGAGCGCGAAGCAACAAACCCGGGCACAATTATTTACGGATGAAACGCACAATATGTTAAAACAGGAAAGACAGGCATATATCCTCCACCAGGTCAACCTTCACAACCAGGTACTCTCGGCTAACCTTAGCTCGGACCTCAGCGTGTCGGAAGACACGGTGCGCCGGGATTTGCAGGAGCTGGCAGACGGAGGGAAGATCATTAAGGTACACGGCGGAGCGCTCTCCCTGTCCTTCAACGACTTCCACTCCCCTTCCAAGCACGTCTATGCGCACACGCAGAAAAAGCTGATCGCCCGGAAAGCCATCCCGCTGATACAGCAGGATATGTTCGTCACGACCACCGGCGGCACCACCCTGATCGAGCTCGCCAAGGCCCTGCCCGCATCGCTGAAGGCGACCTTCATCTCCGGCAGCATCCCCGTGATAATGGAATACACCTATCACCCCAATATCGACGTCATCGTCATAGGGGACAAGGTCTCCAAGAATTCGAGGATCACCGTCGGCGGCGACGCCATCACCAAGATCAAGCAGATAAAAGCCGACCTCTGCTTCCTCGGGGTCAACGCCATCGACGCCGAACACGGCATCACCGACAACGACTGGGACGTGGTACAGGTCAAACGGGCCATGATCGAATCCGCGCAAAAGGTCGTCTGCCTTTCCATCGCAGAAAAGATCAACACCTCCCAGCCCTTTCACGTCTGCCCCGTCGAAGACATCGACATCCTGATCACCGAGCTCAATCCGGACGATCCCCTCCTGGAACCCTATCGCAAAAAGGGCATCCAGGTCATATAACCCGATCCCGGGACCCATTTAACTACACATGAGAAGAACAGCAACCCCGCCCACCGGCGGGGTTTCCTTTTTACCACCCCCCCCCCCCCCCCCACACCCCCCCCCACCCCCCCCCCCCCCCCTCCCCACCTCCCCCCCCCCCCTCGAACACATCGCCAAATCCTCTCCCCCACCCCCACCCTC
>JAFDYE010000017.1 GCA_018267585.1 Bacteroidota bacterium | reverse complement strand
ATTGACGGCCCAGGTATAGGCGGAGCCGCTTTCCGATACAACGGTGCCTACCTCCGCATTAGCAATGACATTGACCCAGGGTGCCGGTGTCGTTCTTTTCCTGTCTGTCAGTATTGTATATTCCTTTCCGTCCGGTGTGAATCCGCCGGTGCCATTATTGAACAGCAGGTTATCTGGCAGTCCGAGGTTGTCGGAGTTGTCTTCGCCCCGCCGAAGGCTGGTTGGAAGAAAGGGAAAAGCGTTCTTTTCTATATGGATCCGGTTCACCTGTTCTGCCAGCGACCCTTTATGATCATAGAAAATGACCCTTGCGACACTTTCAAAAAGAATACGGTCTTCTGGCGAGATCTGATCTGCGGATCGTACGAATATCCCACCGGGTTTTTGATAGGTTTGCCCTCCCGCATCCGTATTCACCATACCCAGTATCTGGTCCTGGAGTACCTGCCGGTAGGATCCATGGTCCTCGTTCCAGATCACCAGGTCGACGGAAAGCCCCTTCAGCCGCCAGTAGGCATGCGCCTGTATCACCTGTAGTGCAAGCCCGAGATTTTCCTGGTCGCTCATGTGTAGCAAGACGATCGGGAGGTCGCCGGAAACCGAATGGCTCCACAATCCGGACTGCCCCCTGTGATTGCTCTCGATCACTGCCGTTTCACCGCGGAAAGTCGGATCAGGATATACAATGGAGGCCGACAGCTGGTCATATAGCCTGGCATCGGCTTCCGTTGCGTTGATCTGACGCAGTAATACCTGGTTGTGGGTCCAGGACAGCTCGAAGGCCCGGCTTTTCAAATGCTCGTCCCGGTATTTGTTCATCAGGCTTTCACCGCCTTCCCTCGTTTCACTCATCCCATAGATCAGGTCGATCGTGGCGGTTTGCCTGGGCTTTAAGGAAATACGGCCCCGGATCGCCACAATAGGATCCAGCACTGCCCCCTGGCTGCCGGACAACGATTCACTGTCCATGGCCCGGGGATGGCTCAGGTTCCTGCCCCGACCGATAAAGGGTAGTCGTGCTGTCTCATAGGATAAGTTCTCTATAGGGACGCCGTGAACGTTCATCAGGTGAAACATCCATGGGGGCATTTCTTCGTCGGAACGCGGCCGGCGTGTGCAAATTATCGCTTTATATTCGGGCAGTATCTCCGTCTCGACAAAAAGATTGCTGAAAGCCGGATGCGACTCGTCTGAAGCCTGGGTCGCAATGACCACTTCCGCATAACTGGTTATGTCTATCACCCTGGTAAAAAGAGAAGTATTCGTGATCCTCACCCTTCGCATTTCCATATCGTCCTCCGGGGAGATGACTATTTCCGTATGCGTATCGATTCCCTGATCGTGTCTTCGGAACTCAACAGATCCCGGGGAAAAGATGGTCTCATAGCTTTTCGCAGGCCGCAAGGTAGGTTCAAAAGTGTTCGACCAGAAATTGCCGCTGCCCACGTCTTTTAAATAGCAGAAGATGCCTCGATCGTCCCTGGTCGGGTCTTCCCGCCACCGGGTAACGGCAAGCTGCTTCCAGCGGCTGTATCCGGCGCCCGAATTCGAGATCATGATCTGGTAGCGGCCATTGCTCAGCAGCTGGATGGCTGGTGTCCTGGTATTGGGGGTATTGATGATCCGGACCTGCGTGCCGGACGCCTCAGCGTGTGATTCGATCTGGTCCGCAGTATGTGCATAGAACAACGTAGCGCGGGGGATTCGCTCCTGCAGCAGCAGCAGAGTTGCCTGAAAACGAAGTTCCGAAAGAAAACGTTGCTGCAAAGGCTTGTTCAATAAGACGTAGGCCAAGGACAGCAATCCCATTCCCTGATGATGGATCATATAGGATTCAATGGCGATCGAGGTCTTGCCCCTGGGAAGGCGTGAAGCCGTAAAATCCAGGGCTTCATAAAAGCCATATTCTGCCTCCATTCCTTTCGCCGATAAGAGCTGAAGATTGGAAACGGCACTCTCGGGCATGACCATCAAGGCCAGCATAGTGGCATAGGGCGCGATAACCAGGTTCTCTTCCAGTCCCCGTGTCAGCCCCAGCCCGGGTACGCCAAAAGCACGATACTGGTAATTCAGGTTGGCGTCTTGTAGATTGTAGGCCGATTCCGAGATACCCCAGGGCGTGCCCTTTTCCGTTGCATATGCGATCTGTCGCCTGACCGTTGCCCTGCTGGTTTTCGCCAGCAGGGTGTTCTCGTACAATGGCATTACCAGCTGAGGCATCAAATATTCAAACATCGATCCGCTCCAGGAAAGCAGGACGGGATCTTCACCCGGATCCGTAAGCAAGCGCCCCAGGGCGAACCAGCTATCCTGCGGAAGCTTGCCCT
>JAFDYE010000179.1 GCA_018267585.1 Bacteroidota bacterium | reverse complement strand
AACACCAGGTTGTCAAAAAATCAAAATTCCATCCTATGTTTGCGGGTGCATAAATGTGTAATTAGTACACAACAAAACGATCGCTTATGTTAAAACCTCTCCCGCTGCGGGTTTCCCGTATTCTAACGGCCGGCATTTGCCTGTCCGTATCCTTTGTTCTCTTTTCCTTTACGGCCCTGTCCCAGCAGCTGCGTTCGCCCAGCGGCAACTTCCGGATGGATTTTTCCCTGACAAAAGACGGCACACCGGTGTACCGGCTTTTTTATAAGGGCAGGGAGGTCATCCGGCCCAGTCGTCTCGGCCTGGCGTTGAAGAACGACAGCTTTTCCCTTTATGACGGCTTTGTAGTGGCGGACTCCGTCAGGGCGAGCCATGACGAGAGCTGGAAGCCCGTCTGGGGAGAGGTAAAGACCATTACCAACCGGTACAATGAGCTTGCGATGGTCCTGAGCCAGCCCCGTGCGCGGAGGAAGATGCTGATCCGTTTCCGGGCATTTGACGACGGCCTGGGTTTCCGGTATGAATTCCCGGCTCAGGACAACCTGGTCTATTTTGTGATCAGGGAAGAGAAGACCCAGTTCGCGATGACGGGTGACCATACGGCGTTCTGGATACCCGGCGACTATGACACGCAGGAATATGACTATACGACGTCCCGGCTCTCGGCGATAAGGCGCTTGCACGACCGCGCGGTGACGCCTAACGTCTCACAGACCGTTTTCTCTCCGACGGGAGTTCAGACCTCCCTGATGATGAAGACCGACGACGGTCTTTACCTGAACATTCACGAAGCCGCGCTCGTCAACTACCCGTGCATGCACCTCAATTTGGACGACCGTAACTTGGTATTCGAGTCCTGGCTGACGCCGGATGCGCGGGGTGACAAGGGCTATATCCAGGCGCCGTCGGTCACGCCGTGGCGGACGATAATCGCCAGCGACGATGCAAGGGATATCGTGGCCTCGAAGATGATCTATAATCTCAACGAGCCCTCACGGATAACCGATACGTCCTGGATCAGGCCGATGAAATATATGGGGGTATGGTGGGAGATGATCACGGGAAGGTCTACCTGGGCATATACGAATGACTTCAGCTCCGTTGTGCTCGGGCAGACCGACTACCGGGACGCGAAGCCGAACGGGCGGCACGGCGCAAATACGGCCAACGTGAAGAAATATATCGATTTCGCGGCCGACAACGGCTTTGACGGCGTCCTGGTTGAAGGCTGGAACGTAGGCTGGGAGGACTGGTTCGGAAATATGAAAGAGCGGGTTTTCGATTTCGTCACGCCTTATCCGGACTTTGACGTAGCCGGTTTGTCCCAATACGCGAAGTCGAGGCATATCCGGCTGATAATGCACCACGAGACCTCGGGCTCTCCGCGCAACTACGAACGCTGCCTGGACACCGCCTTTAAATTCATGAAGCGCTATGGCTATGACGCGGTGAAGACCGGTTATGTCGGTAATATCATCCCTGCCGGGGAGAACCACTACAACCAATGGATGGTCAATCACTACCAGTACGTGGTCGAGAAGGCCGCGTCGTACCATATCATGGTCAACGGTCATGAGGCGGTCAGGCCAACGGGTCTGGCGCGGACCTGGCCGAATATGATCGGCAACGAGAGCGCCAGGGGCACTGAATACCAGGCTTTCGGCGGGTCGAAGCCGAACCATGTTACGATACTTCCCTTCACGCGGCTGCTCGGAGGTCCGATGGACTATACGCCTGGCATTTTCGAAATGGACCTCAGCAAGATCAACCCGAACAACAACTCCCACGTCAACAGCACGATCGCCAACCAGCTGGCTTTGTACGTGACCATGTATAGCCCGCTGCAGATGGCCGCCGATCTGCCGGAGAATTACCAGCGCTTCCCCGACGCCTTCCAGTTCATAAAAGACGTCGCGGTGGACTGGGATGACAGCAAGTACCTGGAGGCGGAGCCGGGCAAGTACCTCACCGTGGCCCGCAATGCAAAGGGTTCCGGCAACTGGTTCGTCGGCAGCGTAAATGGCGACTCGGTCCGGACGTCGGAGATCGGGTTCTCTTTTCTGGCTCCCGGCCGGAAATATCTTGCGACCATTTATGCCGACGCGCCGGGCGCGCACTACCGGACCAACCCGCAGGCCTATACGATCAGGAAGGTTGTCGTAACGGCCAGGTCGCGGATGCGCCAGCTGTGTGCGCCCGGCGGCGGCTATGCGATCAGCATTTTTGAGGCGGACGCGGCCAGTCTGAAGGGGCTCAGGGCGCTGTAGGCGCGTTGCTGCGCGCCCGGCTTACTGGTATTGGTTGGGCCAGGGCTGGCCTTTACCCGTCTCACAAAGCCTTTTCAGGCTTCTCAGGAACTGCCCCCAGGTGAAGCTGCACTCGGAGAACATAGGCGTATACTCCCGCCAGTCGTTGTGCTCGAAGATGACCAGCGTTCCATTGTCTGCCTTCTGCTGTTCGAGCTGACCCATCAGCTCGGGGTGGGCGTCGCCCAGTGTCGCTTTGTCGCCGGCCTCGAGACGGAAAGAAATCGTTGTCCCGATCCACTCGTCCGCGCCGCCAATGCATTTCCATTTGACCTCTGCGTTGGGTTTCAGCCCGGTGATCTTCATTTCTTTCGAGTACTCGAAGCCGGGGAAGTTGAAGGGGAAACGCGCGATACCGTTCAATTCCGCGGTAGCCGTGGCTTGCGGCGTCCACCATCCGGCCAGTCCTTCCCGGGTAGTGAGCGCCTTGTAAACTTTCTCTGCCGGCGCTGCGATAAGTACATTCTGACGAATACTTTTCATGAGCTATTATTT
>JAFDYE010000178.1 GCA_018267585.1 Bacteroidota bacterium | reverse complement strand
GACCGCAAAGGCCAGGATACAGGGGTAGAGGAGCTTTTTCAAAAGATGGATTTTTTAATACCCATAAGAACGCCACTACCCATCGGAAAAGTATGCGCCGCCCTATCCCGCGACGGCCCTCAGCTCTACATTCCTGATCTCCTGTAGCTTGTAAACGGTCTCCATCACCCGATTTTTCGGAATGGCAATAGTCATATTACAAAAAAGTTGCATTTCCTGACGCAGCACCCGGCAATTGTACTGTTTCACCACAGCCATGATCTCTCCCACCTGCGTATAGTCGAACTGAACGACATATTCTTTCTCTACCTGCTTCTGCGCCAGCGGCGTCATCTGCAGCGCCAGGGCCGCGGTCGACCTGTAAGCGTTGATCAGCCCGGGCACTCCCAGCAACGTCCCCCCGAAATACCGGACCACCACTACCAGCGTATTCACCAGCCCCTTGCTGTCTATCTGACCAAGTATCGGCCGGCCGGCACTGCCCGAAGGCTCCCCGTCATCGCTCACCCGGAAAACATTCCCATCCAGTCCCAGCCGGTACGCAAAACAATGGTGCGTAGCCTTTGGATGCTCCTTCTTGATCTCATTGAGCCGGTCCTTGAACTCCTCCACGCTTTTTATCGGACAGGCATAACCGATAAACTTGCTGCCCCTGTCCTTGAACTCAGCAACAGCGTCCTTCTCGATCGTATAATAGAATTCCTGTTCTGTCATATGTTCTTGTAATAAACTATAGTATCAGCAAACAGGTCTTCACGTGATATTGGCTGTATAGTATCGAGCGCCGGTGCCGATAACCCGCCCGGCAATTCCAGCTTTGTATTGGTTATAACCCTCGCCTCATCCCAGTACCCCTCGTCGATAAAGGACTGCAGCAGGCGCGCCCCACCCTCCACCAGCACACTCTGTATCTTCAGCTGATACAAGGCCACGGACAGCTGATGGACAAGACTGCTGTCACCCGCCAGCTGATAATAGGAAAGCATCGGCCCGTCCTCCCCATGCCGCACAAGATTGAACACGATCGTCCTCACCTTCCTGTCGAACAGCTGCAGCGACCCCGGCAACCGCAATTCTTTGTCGATCACCAGCCGCACCGGATCAGGCCCATTCCACAGCCGCGCCGTCAACGCCGGATCATCAGCCAGCGCCGTCCGCGTCCCAACCAGGATCGCCGCCTCTTCCGACCTCCACCGGTGAACCAGCCTGTTGGTGTATTCATTGGAAATAAGCACCCGCCCTTCACCAACCCCGGCGATCCTTCCATTCATGCTTTGCGCCCACTTCAATACAATATAGGGCCTATGCTGCGTATGAAAAGTAAAAAACCGCTTGTTCAGCTCCTTACACTCGGCTTCCAGCACCCCGACGGTCACCTCTACACCCGCCGCCCTCAGCTTTTCGATCCCCTTCCCATCGACCTCCGGGAAAGGATCACGACAGCCAACCACAACCCTCGGTATCCCCCGCGCAATGATCAAATCCGCACAAGGCGGCGTCTTCCCATAGTGCGCACAAGGCTCCAGCGAGACATAGATCGTCGACCGGCCGATCAACGCCTGGTCCTCTTCTTTCACAGAATTGATGCAATTGACCTCCGCATGCGCTTTCCCATATAGCTGGTGATAACCCTCTCCGATGATCCTGTCCTCATACACCAGCACGGCCCCCACCATGGGATTCGGAGCCACATGCCCCGCCCCCAGCCGGGCCAGCTCCAGACAGCGCCGCATATATGTTTCGCGTAAATTCATCGGGCCGGCGAAGTTACGCCAAACTCCCCTATTTTTACGGATGGATTGGCTACAGGCGCAGAAATCGCTGACTACAGCATTACTCCCTCTCTACGGCGACCGCGAAGCCGCAATTATCACCGACTGGGTCCTCGAAAACCTCTCAGGATGGAAAAAGATCGACCGGATCCTCCACCGGTCGGCCCCCCTGCCACCGGACACCCTCGCCACCTACCAACAATATACCCGCGAGCTCCTCACCCACCGCCCCGTCCAGTACGTCCTGCACGAAAGCTGGTTCGCCGGAATGAAACTCTACGTGGACGAGAACGTCCTCATCCCCCGCCCGGAGACCGAAGAGCTCGTCGAATGGGTCCTGGCTACTTCCCCCTTCCCCCAGACCCTCCCGGACGAATCGGTCCAGTCTACTTCCCCCTTCCCCCAAACCATCCTGGACGTCGGAACAGGCAGCGGCTGCATAGCCATTGCCCTGGCCAAAAAGCTGCCAGCCTCCCGGGTCCACGCCTGCGACCTCAGCCCCGGAGCCCTCGCCGTCGCCCGCCGCAACGCCGCCACCCAAAATACCCCCGTCACCTTCCACGAGCTGGACTTCCTGAACCCGGCAACCTGGAACGCCTTCCCCCCCATCACCTGCCTGGTCAGCAATCCCCCCTACATCCCGGCCAAAGAAAGGAGCCGGATGGCCCCCCACGTCACCAACTTCGAACCCAGCCAGGCCCTGTTTGTGCCAGACGACGACCCCCTCCTCTTCTATCGCGCCCTCAGCCGCTTCGCCCTCGAACAAATGCCCGCCGGCAGCCCGCTGTTCGTCGAGATACACGAAGAATTGAGCGAACAGGTCCTGCACCTGTTCCGTTCCACCGGCCTCAAAGAGGTCACCCTCCGCCAGGATTTGCAGGGCAAAGACCGCATGGTAAAAGCAACGACGTAACATTAATATATTTTAAAACATTGGCCCGGAAGGCTAGTTTTGCGCAACTTTTATTCTTAGGAAAAATGCGTAGGACCCAATCAATGCTGCTCATCGTGATCTTGTTCTCTTTTTCCGGTCAGGCTTTGGCACAAACCCAACCTGCCCCTGCGCAATCCCGGAATTCCACGGCACAAACCCAACCTACCCCCGCGCAGTCCCGGATGTCTCCGGCGTCACAGGCTCCGGGCTCCGACGCCCTCCTTAAAGATTCTGGCTGGTCCTACCACTTCCAGTTCACCGGCATCATCCAGTGGCATCCCACCTTCTCCGCCCCGTATGCAGGCCAGAACAGCATGACGCAACAACAGGAACGCGCCTACTCCGTCACGGCCACCGCCTACCTCGGCAGAAAACTCTGGCACGGAGCAGCCCTCTACTTCAACCCCGAAATGGCAGGCGGCAAAGGCGTCGGCAGCACCCTTGGCATCGCCGGCTTTCCCAACGGCGAGACCTTCCGCATCGGCAATCCCGAACCGACGGTCTACGTTGCCCGCATCTTCTACCGCCAACATATCGACCTCGACAAACAACACTACGAAGACCTCGACGACGACCAAAATCAAGTGAAAGAAAGGGTCTCTACGTCCCGCATCACCATCTCCGCCGGAAAATTCTCCGTCGGCGACTTCTTCGACAACAGCAACGTCAGCCACGATCCCCGCATGGACTTTATGAACTGGGCCTTCATGAACAACGGCGCCTACGACTACGCCGCCAACACCCGCGGGTATACATATGGCATAGTGGCAGAACTCGTCAAACCCGGCTGGACCCTGCGCCTGGGCTCCGCCCTCGAACCCACCTATGCCAATGGCCCCCAACTGGACTGGCACTACGGCCACACCAGCAGCGAGAACATCGAATTTGAAAAAAGATATACCGTCCAGGGCCACAAAGGCGTCCTCCGCCTCCTGGGCTTCTACAACGTCAACAAAGCCCCCCGCTACCGGGACGTCATCGACACTAAGATCAGCGGAGCCGATACCTCCCTCGACGTACTCTACGGCAAATCGTATGGCAACAAAAAACCAGGCCTGGGCCTCAACGCAGAACAGGAGCTCAGCCACTCGACAAGCGCCTTCCTCCGGCTGGGCTGGAACAACGGCAAAACCGCCTCCTGGGCCTTCGCCGAAATAGATAACACCATCAGCGGCGGCATCCGCGTCTACGGCAACAGCTGGCACCGCCCGTCCGACAACTTCGGCATCGCCCTGCTGAGCAACGGAATTTCCAAAGACCACCGCGACTTCCTGGCAATTGGCGGCTATGGCTTCATGATAGGTGATGGAAAGCTGCCCAACTACGGGCGCGAAGGCATAGCCGAACTATTTTATGAAATTAAACTCTTCAATAACCTCTGGGCCACGGCAGACTACCAGTTCGTCAACCACCCGGCCTACAACAAAGACCGCGGTCCCATCAATCTATTCGCAGGAAGGATACACATAGAATTCTAACCGTCAACCGCGACGCCAAATCCATCCCCCCATCTCATCCGCCCCGCCCTTCCCCACCTGGCCCCCTACTGCGCCCCATTCTTGTCCACCGCAAGCACCGTACGCGCCCCCAGCTCCCGGGCAACCCGCATCACCGCCACCACATCGTCGACGGGCACCGACTTATCCGCATTGATGACTATCGAAGGCTGATCCGTCTCTTTAGCCAGGAAGGGCTGCAACCGCGCCTTCAGCTCCT
>JAFDYE010000177.1 GCA_018267585.1 Bacteroidota bacterium | reverse complement strand
GACGTCCATGTTCACAGAAGTGCCGTAGAAGGGCCCCAGCTTTTTGAAGCAGGCGCAGGTAGCCAGCTGGAGCTCCTTCATCGTGCCGAATCCGCCATAGACGCCGGAGAGCCGCTCCCAGCTATGGGCATACGGGATTGCCGCGTTGTACTTGAAGGGGTGGCCCGCGATCCCCACCGTGTGGTCGATCCTGGGATCGACGCCGTTGGTCCAGAAGTCGATGCTGTCTTTCATCTCCGTGCCGGGATCGTTGAAGTGGTCGAACTCCGGCAGGCCATTGGCGTCGGTCTTAAAGGCATTGACCATATTCTGGGAGGGAACGTGAAAGGCGCAGCAGCCGTACTGGGGAGCGCCCGCAAAATAGTTGAGGCTGGTCGACATGCTGAGCCTGCCGCCGATGGCCGTGCCGTCGTTGATGGAATACTGGATAGCGAAGACCGATTCCGGGCCGTTGTCGTGTCCGTCCAGGAAGTTGTAGGCATAGTCGGGATTGAGGCTGTATACGCCCGAGTTGATGACGTCATTGGTCAGGCTGACGACCTGGCTCATTTTTGCGGCGTCGATCCCGGTGACGTTGTAGCTCGCGTCCTGCGTATAGGCATGGAAAAGCAGCGCCTTGGCCAGGTATGCTTTTGCCGACAGCTGGTTTGCCCTGCCCGGCTCACCGGGCTGTGTTGCCGGCAGGTCGTTGATCGCTTCCTGGAAATCGGCCTCGATCTTTCCCCAGAGCGAGTCGTTGCTCATGGTATTGCCGGTCTTCACGATATCGTCGTTGCTCGCTTTTTCGTCGATGTAGGGGACGTTGCGGAATAGCTCTTTCAGCAGAAAATACATGTGACCCCGGAGGAAATGCATCTCCCCGATGCGTACTGTCCGTTTGGGAAACTGTGCATCCGTCAGGGCCTCCAGCGCCCGAAGGGCTGCGTTGGTGCGGGAGATGGCGGCGTAGGCCCTGATCCAGGCCCCGGGGAAGCCGAAGTCGCCGAATCCATTGTTGTCCGGGGATACGAGGTAGAACTGCTCATACCGGTCGAGCTGGCCCTGGTCGCCGATGTCGCCGCCGCCTTTGTATGCGTCGTCGGACCGGACGCTGCCCCATTCCCAGTTGCTGGTGATCGGTGCGTCCCACCAATCGTTGGCGATACCCGCATAGGCGGCTGTCGCCAGGCCGTCTACTGCCGCAGTTGTGTTGAGATCGGTTACCGACAGGGCTCCCTGCGGCTTGTAGTCGAGATATTTCTTACACCCGAAGCAGGAGAGGATGGCTACCGCGATCAGGCTATAATTCCATATGATTTTCATATCGCTGTTTTAATGGTTAGAAATTGGCGTTGACGCCAACGGTGAACGAAGTCGGTACGGGCCAGGCGTTGTACGAGGTCCGCTCGGGATCTTTCGACGTCAGCTTGCCCGACTTGATCGCAAACAGGTTCTGGCCCGAAACATAGAGGCGCAGGCTCTCCATGAATGCTTTTGACGCAACGGCTTTCGGCAGGGTGTAGCCGATCATGGCGTTCCGGAGCTTGAAATAAGCGCCATTGACGAAATAATAGTTGGAGGTCCTGCCCTCGTTGTTCAGGTTCAGGACGGTCAGCGACGGAATGCTCGTATGCGTATTCTGCGGTGTCCAGGCGCTGAAGACGCCGGGGCCTGCATTCGTGTTGGGGGCGATCGTCGTGTTGAACGCCTTTGTCGGGTCGTAGTCTATTACGGAGGCGACACCCGACCCGAAAAGCGAGACGTCGAAGCTCTTATATTCCACGGCGAGCCGCAGGCCGAAGATCAGTCGGGGCAGGGTAGTGCCCAGCCAGGTCTGGTCGAGGACGTCGACCTTGCCGTCACCATTGAGGTCGACATACCGTATCCGTCCAGGAGCGGCGCCTGGCTGTGTCGCATGGCTGCTGACGTCCTGCTGGTTCTGGAAGAGTCCGTCTGCCTGATAGCCAAAGACCGAGTATTGGGAATGACCAATGATCGAGTGATTCGGGTCCCCGGGATAGGCAGAACGTACGTTGTCGGGCAACTGGGTGATGACGTTGGCGAAATGGCTCATATTACCCGTGATGGTATAGTGTAATTTCCCGGGGGTTGTGTTCTGATAGCTCAGCAGCAGCTCCCATCCCTTGTTGTTGATGCTGGCGCCATTGAGCCATTGCTGCTGGCCCTCGCCGACCGCCGCGGCGACGGGAGGCTGGATGAGGATATCGCTGGTGTTGCGGTTGAACCAGTCGAAACTACCGGTAAGTGATTCGTTGAGAAAACCGAAGTCGATGCCTAAGTTCGTCTCCTTTGTCTGTTCCCATTTCAGGTTGGGGTTGCCGCGCTGCACCTGTACAAAACCCGAGGGCAGCGTTCCGGTGTTGATGCCGCCAAGGTCATAGGCGGTACCTATATTAAGCCACTGGGGATAGGTGGGACTGGCGGTGCCATAGTTCGGCTGGTACAGCGTATAGGCCGAGAGATTGCCGATCGACTGGTTGCCCACGACGCCGTAGCCGCCCCTCAGCTTGAGGTTGGAGACCCAGGTGACGTTGCGGAAGAAGTCCTCGTTGTTGATACGCCAGCCCAGCGTGAATGCGGGGAAGACACCGTAGGGGTTATTTGTTCCGAACCGGGAGGATCCGTCCCGCCGGATGGTGAAGGAAGCGAGGTATCGGTCTCCGTATCCGTAGAACAGCTTGCCAAACTGTGACAGCAACCTATAGCCTGTCGCGGCTCCGCTGGTGGTCTGCGTACCTGTACCGGCGCCCAACTGGAAATAGTTGAGCTGCTGGAGCGCGAAATTGGTAACGGAGCCACCGAATACAGAATAGTCGTCGTGGACGGCTTCTATGCCTCCCAGCAGGTTGAGGCGGTTCTTGCCGACCTCGAGGCTGTAGTTGACCGTATTGGTCCAGGTGAAGGTGAACTCTTTGGCCTGTTGCAAGGTGAGACTGTTGAAGGACTGTACGGGGCCTTCGTTGCCGATCTGTGAGATAAAGCGACCCAGGGAGTCGGCGTAGTCGAATCCAAAGCTGGTCCGGATGACCAGTTTTTTTATGGGCTCGATCTCGGCAAAAATATTGCCGTAGAGCTGCAGGCGGGTATTGGTATTCCAGCGGGCGAGGTACTGAACGTCCACCGGGTTGTTGCGATCGGTATAGCCCGGTCCGACAGGTCCGCCATAGGTGCCGTCGGTCTTGTATAAGGGGATCGTCGGTGCAAGGATAAGCGCCAGCGTTGGGGATAGCGCGCCGCCGGGGTCTTTGGCCGCGCCTACCTGCGAGGCCCTGGAGAGCTGGAAGTTCTCTCCGATCCTGAACCGTCCGTTGAAGCCGCTGGTGTGCGAATTGATACGCGCGTTGTACCGTCGGAAATTGGTGAACTGCAGCAGGCCGCTGTTGTCGAGATAACCAAAATCCATGAACAGCCCGCTCCTGGCGTTGCCGGCGGCGATGCCGATATCGTTGGACGTAAGCAGCGCGGTCTTGTAGAGCTCGTTCTGCCAGTTGGTATTTCCTACCGGCTCGAGCGAATCTCCGCCCACGAAGGGCGCGATATTTACCTTGTTGAGCACGGGATTCGTATAGTCCTTGTTCCAGTCGAATGTATAGATCTGGCTGACGAGGTTGTTCGGGTCGGTGCCGTCATTGACCGCTGCGCGCCAGAGCGCTTTACCCCGGTCTTCCGAGTTCAGGACCTTTTCCTGCCAGGGCCGTTCGCTCTGCCAGGTGGCGCTCGAGTTAAGCATGATCCGCAGCTTGTCGCCCGATCCGCCGTCTTTAGTGGTGACGATGATGACGCCGTTGGAAGCCCGCGATCCATAGATGGACGAGGCCGACGCGTCTTTCAGTACCTGGACCGACGCGATGGACCCGACGTTCAGGTTGGAAAAATCCTCATATCGCGTTGTCGGTACGCCGTCGATGATATACAGCGGATTGGTGTTGCCCAGGGTATTGACGCCGCGCACCAGGATGGTCGGCGGTGCGCCATTGTTGCCGGACGGCGAACCGTCTGCGGCAATATATAGTCCGGGTACCTGTCCCTGTAGCGCGAGCATCGGGCTGGTGGCCGGTACGTCCTTGATGGCGGCAAGGTTCACCACCGAGACCGCGGCGGTGAGGTCGACCTTTTTTTCCGATTTGTACCCCGTCACAACGACCTGGTTGAGGTCATTGATCCCTTCTATCATGGCGAGATTCAGCTCTGCCGCGCCCTGGCCGACCTTTACGGTCATGCTGTTCATGCCTACAAAACTTAGCGTGAGCGTTTCTCCCGGCGCTGCGGCTATCGAGAATCGCCCGGCGGAGTCCGTGACTACCGACCTTGTCTTCGTAACTACCGTTACGCCCTGTAACGGCTCCCTGGTGGAGCTTCTGACCACCCGTCCGGTTATGATCTTTTGCTGTGCATAGCCGGAGAACGCCAGCATTAGCATAGACAAGAAAAGCCATAATTTTCTCATAATTGTTGGTTGTTGATGATTGCATAAATGGATTGACGAGTGTATTCCGGGCACGGACCATTAAAGCTTGCGACGAGCGCTCCCATGGCGCTTGCAAATTCGAGAGCGTCCGGAGGGCCGAGGCCCTGGATGAGGCAATGGAGCAGGCCGGCGAGGAAAGCGTCTCCGCTGCCGACGGTGTCGGCAACTTCTACGGTAAAGCCGGGGTGTTCGTAAAAGGCGCCGCCGGTGTTCATTACCGAACCCTGGCTGCCCTTGGTAAGCACGATCGTAGGGATATGAAAGAGGTCCCGGAGGGCCTTTATGCGGTCGGTCTCCGAACGATAGCCGGAGAACCATCCGGTCAGCAGCTCGAGCTCGCTTGCATTGAGCTTCAGGATGTCGACCCCTGTCAGCAGCTCTTCGAGGACCGGCCTCGTATAGTGCGGGGACCGCAGGTTGATGTCGAGCACCCTGAACGGTGCAATTTCGAGCAGGCGGTAGAGGACGCTGCGGCTGGCGCTGCTGCGGGCGGCGAGGCTGCCGTATATGAAATAAGAAGAGCCGGTCAAAAGGGGAACGAACTGGTCGTCCCATTGTATATTGTCCCAGGCAACCGGCTGGACGATATCGTAGTGGATATCCTCGCCTTCCCCGGGAGACATGGTGACCCTGCCCGTATCCAGCTCGAAGTCCATCTGGAAAAAATCTGTCGGAACGCCGGCCTTTTCCATCAGCTGGATCAGCCGTTTGCCATAGTTGTCCAGTCCGATCCTCGTGATCAGCGCGGGTTCCAGTCCAAGCTTCTTCAGGTGATAGGCGACATTCATCGGCGCCCCGCCGGGAACCGTGGCGTTGGGGAGGATGTCCCACAGGATCTCGCCATAGCAGACGATGGCGTGTTTCTTTTCCAATAATGACATAGCAATCGATTATAATTGGGACGACGCGCGGTATCCTAGTGCGCGACGAGGGTATATTCTATTTGTTCCAGGGACTTTCCTTTTGTCTCCGGCATCAGCCGCCATACGAACAGCAGCTGCATACACATCATGATGCAGAAGAAAAGAAAGGTGTTGCCGCCGCCGGCCTTCTCGGCGAGCCAGGGAAATGAAAAGGCGATGATGGCCGCCATGATCCAGTGTGTCGCGCTGCCCAGCGTCTGTCCTTTCGCTCTCACCTGGTTGGGGAATATCTCGGAGATGAACACCCAGATAACTGCGCCCTGCGAGAAAGCAAAGAAGCCGATGTAAAAGAAAAGGAACAGCGGCACCGCCCATCCGTTGAATTGTTCCGCGTAAAAAGACCAGGCCACCATCGCCAGCGTTATGATCAGTCCGACAGAGCCGATGATCATCAATGTTCTTCTGCCTATGCGGTCGATAAAATTCATGGCGAGCAGGGTAAAGGCGAAATTTACCGCTCCCAGGCCGGCCGTAGACAAGAGAGAGGAATTCTTCCCGAGTCCCGTCATCTCGAAGATGCGCGGGCTATAATAGATAATAGCATTGATGCCCGACACCTGGTTGAAGACGGCGAACAGAATGGCAAGGGTTACGGGTGTCCGGTACCGCCGGGAGAACAGCGCTTCTGCGGCCGGCTGCCCCTTGTCGGCAAATGCCCCCTGCTGTATGTCCCGGACGACCTCGCCGGCGGTCTCCGGGTCGATCACCATAAAGACCTTTCTGGCTTCTTCGATCCTGCCCCTGTGCAGGATGAGCCAACGGGGGCTTTCGGGGATCCAGCGCAGCAGGATGAGGAAAAGGGCGGACGGAATAGCCTGGATGCCAAGCATAAAGCGCCAGGAATGGTCGCCGGTGCGTCCGATCAGGTAATTGGAAAGATAGGAGATGACGATACCCAGGACGACATTGAACTGGAAGAGACCGACCAGCTTGCCCCGGCGCCTCGCGGGAGAGATCTCCGAGATATAGATCGGCGCGGTGACAGAGGAGGCGCCAACGCCAATACCTCCAAGGAACCGGAAGGCAAGAAATGAATACCAGCTGGTGGAAGCCGCGGTCCCGAGTGAGGATAACAGATAAAGAAATGCGATCATGTACAGCGTCGCTTTTCTGCCATACCTGTCGGATGGTATGGCGCCGGTGAGGGCGCCGATGACCGTGCCGATAAGGGCGATCGATACCGTCAGGCCGTGCTGCAAGGCTGAAAGACTCCAATAAGACTGAATGGATTGTTCGGCGCCGGATATCACGGCCGTATCGAAACCGAACAGAAAACCTCCCAATGCGATGACAAGCGACCAGACAAAAACATTTTTCCTTTCCATATGGCAATTAGTTGTGGTTGTATCCGGGGACAATATAGGCTAGCGGACAGGTAGTGGCCTTTTGAAATCATTTCAGCCTTTTTCAGAAATGACAGTCGGGCGGAAAAAAGTTGTAGATATTTGGTATTGAACGATCTATTGTTGTAAATTGATGTAGGAAAAAGGTTCGGGTTTGTAGTTTTGGAACAGGAGTTTTAGAAAATGTTACAGGTTCGTTTGCCCGGTTTTCGCTTAGGGGTGTCATTTTAAAAAGAATGATACGGGTTTGAAATATCGTTAGCCGCAAAACCCCCAATTTTATCCGTATGATCGCCTTACTGATTGCTTGCCTGAGATACGCTGCCTTATTATTATTGGCAGGAGCCTTGTTCTGCTCCTGCTCTTCCCCGAGCTCAGAAAAACATTATCGTATCGGGTTCGCCCAGTGTACCGGCACGGAGAATTGGAAAAGGGCTACCCGGGAGGCCATGGCCAGGGAACTTTCCTTCCACCCGGGATCTGAGCTCGTCTACCGGAGCGCCAATGACAACAGCGAGCTGCAGGTTCGTCAGATAAAGGACCTGCTCAACCAGAACATCGATATCCTGCTTGTCTCCCCCAACGAGGCGAAGCCGTTGACCTCGATCGTCGAAGAAGCGTACAACAGGGGCATCCCTGTAGTCGTCATCGACAGGAGGACGTCTTCTGACCTCTATACCAGCTTTATCGGCATCAATAACTACGAGCTGGGGAAAATGGCCGCCGACTATGTCGCTCACTATGTACATGATACGGCCAATATCATCGAAGTGATCGGACTCCTCGGATCGACGCCCAGCGTCGAGCGGCAGCGCGGTTTTGAGGACCGCATGCGGCAGAGTCCGCACATCCAAATAAAGGCCCGCGTATATGGCAGCTGGCTGCAGGACAGGTCTGCCGCCGCCTTTTTGAAAATAAAAGACCAGCTGGCGCCCAGCGACGTCGTATGCGCCCATAATGACCCGATGGCCCAGGGCGCCTATGAGGTATACAAAAGCCTGGGCATGGAAAGGACGGCCCGGTTCTTCGGTATCGACGGGCTCCCCGGGCCGGACGGCGGAATCCAGCTGGTGGCCAGCGGCGTGCTCAGGGCGACATTCCTCACGCCTACCGGAGGCGAGGAAGCGATAAAAACGGCCTTCGCCATACTGGAGAAGCAACCCTACCATAAGGAGACCATCATGCCGACGGTAGTCATCGACTCTTCCAATGTCCGGATCATGAAGCAGCAGACCGATCGTATCAACGACCAGACCCACGATATTGAAAAACAGTATGCTCTTCTGCAGGAACAGCGCCGCATCTACCACAACCAGCGAAATTTATTGTATATCGCAGTTACCGCCCTTATCCTTACAATTATACTCGGGAGCATCGCCTTCTTTGCCCTGCGCAATAACCGCCGGATCAACAGGCGGCTGGCGGGTCAGAATGAAGAGATATTGCTCCAACGCAACCAACTGATCGAAATGACGGCCCGGGCAAAAGAAGCGACCGAGGCGAAATTCAATTTCTTTACGAATATCTCCCACGAGTTCAGAACGCCGCTGACGCTCATTCTTGGGCCGGTGGAAGACGCCCTCTCTTCCGCCAGGCTGCACTATACGATAAGACATAACCTGGAGCTCGTCCAGAAGAACGCGCTGCGTCTTATGCGTCTCATCAACCAGCTGATGGATTTCCGAAAGATCGAGGAGAACAAAATGAAACTGGTCGTTTCAGAAAATAATATTACGGACTTCGTTACGGAGATCGCCGGCTCATTTCATGAGATCGCGAGGCGGAAATCCATCACCTTTACTATCTCCAGCAAAGTGCGCGGACTGCGCGTGTGGTTCGACGTCAATACCCTCGACAAGGTGATCCTCAATCTGTTGTCGAATGCGTTCAAATTTACCAACGACAACGGGACCATCAGTGTCTGTATCGACAAGGATCAATCGGATGAGATGGTCCGTATCACCGTGCAGGACTCCGGCGTCGGCATGACACCCGAAGAGGTGGAGCATGCCTTCGATCTTTTTTACCAGGGAAATAAAAAGGCATTCAAGGGTACCGGGCTGGGACTTTCTTTGACAAAGGAGATGATCCACCTGCACCATGGGTCGATCACCGTCCAAAGCGCAAAATGGAAAGGGTCGACGTTTACGGTCAGCCTGCCCATCCACCGCGACCAGTTGGGAGATACGACAGAGATCGCTGCCGAGACCACGCCGCAGCCGTCTGCTCCGACACTCAGAGACGAGGATATCAAGATATATACTTCGGATATCCAGCCGGTGTCGCCCAACGACGAAGGGGTCCTTTCGCGCCATAAGGAGCATTCCCTGCTGGTCATCGAGGACAACAAGGACCTGCGCATCTTTCTCAGGGGCCGGCTGGGCAACAACTACGACCTGCACGAGGCAGAGGACGCCACGTCCGGGATCGCCAAGGCCTATGATATCGTCCCCGACCTCATCATTTCCGATATTATTCTGCCAGGTGAGGACGGCCTCCACGTCACCGAGCTGCTGAAGCAGGACCTTCGCACTTCGCATATTCCCATTATTCTGCTTACTGCCAAGGGTTCCATCGAAGACCAGATCAAGGGCATAAAGCTACGGGCGGACGCCTTTATCGTAAAACCATTCAACCTGGAATACCTGGAAGAGACGATAAAGAACCTGCTGAACAACCGGTCGGTGCTTCGCGAACACTATACCAGCGAACTCTCAGTGGAGGTCAGACCCAACACCACCAGCAGGGTTACGCGGAAATTCATCAACGAATTTATTGCGATCGTGGAGAACAATATTCCGAATGAAGAGTTTTCGGTCGATGATATCTGCCGTGAGATCGGTATTTCGCGGGTCCAGCTGTACCGGAAGGTGAAGGCGCTGATGGGTTATAACGTCAACGACTATATATCGACCGTGCGGCTGCAGAAGGCCAAATTCCTTTTGGCGGATATGCAATATAGCATTTCCGAAGTCGCCTCGCGGGTCGGGTATTCTTCGCAGGCTTATTTTTCGACGGTGTTTAAATCGAAGTTCGCGCTTACGCCCT